>JAHBWE010000022.1 GCA_019637155.1 Labilithrix sp.
GCGACCGCGAGCGCGGTCTGTAGCTCCGTGGCGCGTCCTGCGTCCGTGATGCGGATGTGGACGCGGGAGCTTGCGGGCGTCGTCGCTCCGTCGGCGCGGGGAGCTCCGTCCGCGGCGGTGACGCCCGTCACCGCGCGCTCGGAGCGGCTGAGCGCGGCGCCGCGGGCTCGCTCGCGCGCCGCGCCCTCCGCGAGCGAGCGCGGATCGGTCCCGCGGAAGATCGCGGCGAGCTCGCGCCGGAACGCGCCGGCGCGCGGTCGTGCGTCGGGCAGCTTCGACAGCGCGCGGTGGACGAGGTCCTCGAGCGCGCGTGGGAGCTCCGCCTGCGCGCCGCGCGACTCCATCGACGGAGGCTCGAGGAACAGGTGCGCCGCCATGAGCTGCGCCGCGCCCCTCCCGTCGAACGGCGTCTTCCCCGCGAGGCACTCGTAGAGCATCACCCCGACCGAGTAGATGTCGGTCGCCGGCGTCGTCTCCTTTCCTTCGCACTGCTCGGGGGCCATGTAATCGGGGGTTCCGTGGACGACGCCGACGTCGGTCAGCTTCTCCAGCGACGCGATCGGGAGTTGGACGAGCCCGAAGTCGAGGAGCTTCACGTGGTCGGCGCCGACGATCATCACGTTGCTGGGCTTGATGTCACGATGCACGATGTCCGCCTCGTGCGCGACCTCGAGCACCTCGAGGAGCTGATCGAACACCGCCGTCACGAACGGCAGCGACAAGGGCCCGTCACCGAGGACGTCCGAGAGCGGGCGCCCGCTCACGAGCTCGAGCACCATGTAGTGCTCGCCCGCGTCCTCGCCGTAGTCGAGGAGCGACACGATGCAGCGGTGGCGCAGGCGCGCGAGCGCGACGGCCTCGCGGCGGAAGCGCTCGCGGAGCTCCGCCGTCGACGCGAACATCGGGTGCAAGAACTTGATCGCCACCGGCTCGCCGAGCTCGCGGTGCGTCGCGCGGTACACCGCCCCCATCCCGCCGCGGCCGACGAGGCTCGTGATCTCGTATTTCCCGTGGACGGTCGAGCCGAGCCGCGGATCGTCGCGGTCCACGGTCATGGAACGAGCTCGAAGATCTCCATCGGCTCCTTCTTGCCGCGGATGGGGTGCTGGCCGAGCGAGCGCATCTCGAAGGGAGCGCCGGCCTTGGCGGCGACCTCCGCCGTCACGAGGGTCTGCCCCGGGCGCGCGAGGTTCTCGAGCCGCGCCGCCACGTTCACGGAGTCGCCGACCGCGGTGAACTCCACGCGCAGATCGCTGCCGAGGTTCCCGACGAGCGCCTCGCCCGTCCCGACCCCGATGCCGAGCTCGACGTCGACCGCGAAGCGCTCGCGCCACCGCGCCGCGCTCGCGGAGGCGAAGCGCTGCATGTCCTCCGCCGCCGAGAGCGCGCGCGTGACGTGGTCGCCGTCCTCGTCCGCGCGCGCTCCGAAAATCGCCATGATGGAGTCTCCCATGAATTTATCGACAATGCCGTTGTGACGGAAGACCACCGCCGAGAGGACGGTGAACAGCTCGTTGAGGAGAAGGACCACGTCCTCCGGGCTCGCGCGCTCCACGAACGGCGTGAACGCGGCCACGTCGGCGAAGAGCACGCTGACCTCGGCGCGGCGCCCGCCGAGCGAGAGCGCGCCGTCCTCGGCCGCCACCTTCGCCGCGACGCCGGCTGGGAGGTAGCGCGCCAGCCCCGCCTCGATCGCGGCGTGGCGCACGAGCGAGCGCTCGCTCTCGGCGAGCTCCTGCGCCATGTCCTCGAGCGAGGTCGCGAGCGTGCCGAGCTCGTCGTTCGACGTCACCCCGCTCTTCGCGTCGAACTGCCGCTTCGCGTAGCGGCCGGTGAGCGCGACGAGATCGCCGATCGGCCGCGTCGTCCGGCGCGCGACGACGCTGCCGACCGCGACGGCGAGGAGGGCGAGGAGCGCGGCGGAGACGGCGAACGCGCGGCGCGACGCGGCGAGGGTGCGGAACGCGTCGCTCTCCGGCCGCTGCACCACGACCGCCCACCTTTGCGCGGGGAGCGTGCGCACGGTGCCGATCATCTCCTCTCCGGCCGCGTTCCAGCTCCCGCGGAGCACGAGCGGGCGCGAGAAGGCCTCCGGCGTGAGGCCGAGCGCGCGGAAGACGCCGGAGTGCGCGAGCGACTGGCCGTGCGTCCACGGCGGCTCCGCCCCCGCGACGACGCGGAGCTCGTCGTCGACGACGGTGAGGAGGTCCTTCCGCCCGAAGCGCGCGACGCCGAGCTCCTCGACGATGCCGTCGAGCCGCCCCGGCCGCGCGCCGCCGAGGAGCGCGCCCGTCACCGCGCCGTCCGCGAGGAGCGGCTCGAAGAACCGGGACCCGATCCGCGCGTCGTGGATCCAGCGCGGCCTTTCGCCGGCGGCGAGCTTCAGCGGGAGCGTCGTCGCCCCCTCGATCGATCCCTTGACGATGCTCCCGATGAAGCCGCCCTCCTTGTCGAAGACGGAGACCCACTCGATGAGGTCGCACGTGGCGATCGCCTCGCGCGCGAGATCGAGGCGCAGGTCCTCGTCGACGACGCGCGGGCTCGCGAGGATCGTCGCGGCGCGGTGCATCGCGCGCTCTCCGTCGTCGAGCGCGGCGGCGACCTCGTGGCTCGACTGATCGGCGAGCGCGAGCTCGAGGTCACCCTCGACGTCGGCGAGGGCCTGCCGTTGTTGCCGCACGACGACGACGGCGACGATCGCGAGCGGGGCGAGCGCGACGAACAACATCGCCGCGGTCCACTTGATCCTGAGAGAGCTCCGTCCTGCCACGGTTCATCAGTCGTCGAACGTGCGGAGGCCGCTCCGCTGGAGGATGCGGTAGAGGTTCATCCGGTCCATGTTCGCGCGACGTGCGGCTCGTGAGACGTTGCCGCCCGCCCAATCCATCAACGCTTCGACGTATCGGCGCTCGAAGGTGAAGATCGCGCGCTCCTTCGCCTCGCGGAACGTCACGTCGAGATCGACCCGCGCCGGCGCGGGGCCCTCGTCGTCGCGCCCGCCCGCGGCCGTCGACACCGGATCGGGACGATCGTCGTTGGGGACGGTGGTGCGGAGGACGACGCAGCGCTCGACGTAGTTGCGGAGCTCGCGGACGTTGCCCGGCCACTCGTAGCGTTGCAGGCGATCCATCGTCGCGTCGTCGAAGAGCGCGGCCTCCTCGCGCGTCGCCCCGAGCGAGCGCAAGAAGGCGCGGATGAGGAGCGGCACGTCGTCGCGCCGCGCGCGGAGGGGAGGCACCGAGATCGTGACGACGGAGAGGCGATAGAAGAGGTCCTCGCGGAAGCGTCCCTGGTTCACCTCGCGGCTGAGCTGGCGGTTCGTCGCCGCGAGCACACGCACGTCGACCCGGCGCGGCGTGCTCTCGCCGACGCGGCGGACGGTCCGCGTCTCGAGCACGCGGAGCAGCTTCGGCTGCATCTCGAGCGGCAGCTCGCCGATCTCGTCGAGGAAGATCGTGCCGCCGTGCGCGGTCTCGAACGCGCCCGCGCGATCGCGATCGGCGCCGGTGAAGGAGCCCTTCACGTGCCCGAAGAGCTCCGACTCGATGAGGTTCGGGGCGATCGCCCCGCAGTCGAAGACGACGAAGGGCTTCCGCGCGCGCGGACCGCGCCCGACGATCTCGCCCGCGACGAGCTCCTTGCCGGTCCCGCTCTCCCCCTCGATGAGGACGTTCGCGTCGCTCGACGACACCTTCTCCATCAAGGCGAAGAGCCGCTGCATCGCCCTCGA
Organism: Labilithrix sp.; assembly: GCA_019637155.1. Lineage (NCBI taxonomy): Bacteria > Pseudomonadati > Myxococcota > Polyangiales > Labilitrichaceae > Labilithrix > Labilithrix sp. The sequence continues at coordinate 3,731 of JAHBWE010000022.1, forward strand.
TTGGCCGAACATCTCGCCGAAGGAGGCCTGATCGAGGAGCTCGATCTCCTGCGCGGCGGGGAGCTCGCGGATCTGGAAGGACGAGTCGCCGAGCTCGATCTGCGCCTCCGCGGGCAGGTCCGCGTCGCGGACGGAGATGCCTCCTAGGCGCGTGCCGTTGAGGGAGCCGGAGTCGACGATCTTCCAGGCGGAGTCTCCGCGCTCGAGGACGCAGTGGAAGCGCGAGACCATCGGGTCGGCGAGGACGAGGTCGTTCTTCGGATGCGAGCCGACGCTCAGCCGCTCGCCGTCGAGGACGACCAGGCGCGAGGTGGACTGCCCCCCTTCGCGCAGCACCGTCAGCTCCACTCGCGGTGCAGCTACTCGGGTTCGCGCGCTGGGGACCGTCGCATCTTGGTTCCGCAGCGGGATCGTCATTGGCCGGATATTTGCTAAAAGAGTCTCGGCCAGCTTCGAGGCCGGCGCAAGGGCGGGTTGACGCGCCGAGACGACGTTACGGTGTAGCGGCGACGCAGCATATCGGCCGTAGCTACGCGGATCTACGGTCGATCGGCTTGGTACGGCGAATGCTGAGGGGCGCCCGACCCTGACTTGCTCAGCGAGAGGTGACCATGGCCCCCCGGCGTTTCTTCGCCTTGATGTTCGTCACGAGCGGCGTGCTCGCGGCGACTCCTGCCATCGCGCAGGAGCAACCCGGTTACGCGTCGAACCACTTCAACCCGTCGGAGCGCGGCAGCCGTTGGTTCGCCCTCGACTCGCTCGATCTCAAAGGTGACGGGCGGCTCGCGCTCGGCCTCGTGAACGACTACTCGTACCGCTCCGTCGCCGGCTACGAGCCCGACGGCGACGTCGCCGGGTCCGTCGTCCGCAACCAGTACTACGCGCACCTCGGCGCGGCGGTGAACCTCGCCGACCGCTTCCGCCTCGCGCTCAACGTGCCGCTCCAGGTCTTCGCCGACGGACACACCGCGACGATCGGCGGCCGCGTCCACCGCCCCGCGCGGGACGTCGCTGTCGGCGATATTCGCTTTAGTGGCGACGTTCGCATCTTTGGCGAGCACAACGACGCCGCGACGCTCGCCCTCGGCGCCGAGTTCTACTTCCCGTCCGGCTCGGAGAGCGCGTACACGGGCGACGGCAAGCCGCGCTTCTCCCCGCGCGTGCTCTTCGCCGGCAGGACGTCGGCGATCGCCTACGCCGCGCGCGCCGGCTTCCAGTTCCGCGGGCGCGACGAGGCGTGGGGCGACGGCTACATCGGCAACAACGTCTTCTACGGCGCGAGCGTGGGCGCCCTCCTCGCCGACGACAAGCTGGTCGTCGGCCCCGAGCTCTTCGGCTCCACCGTCGTCGTCAACGACCGCGCGTTCGAGAAGCGGACGACGCCGCTCGAGCTCCTCCTCGGCGTGCACTACGAGGTCGGCGAGAACATCCGGCTCGGCGCGGGCGTCGGCACCGCGCTCGTCCGCGGCTACGGCGCCCCCGTCGCGCGCGGCCTCCTCTCGCTCGAGTGGGTCCCCGGCAACGCGAAGCCCGACGCCCCGGCGAAGCCGACCGACGACCGCGACGGCGACGGGATCCCCGACTGCGAAGACGCATGCGGCTTCACGCCGGGCAACAAGACGGACGATCCGAACACGAACGGCTGCCCGCCCGCCGACGCCGATCGCGACGGCATCCCCGACGCCGCGGACGCGTGCCCGCTCGTGCCCGGACAGGCCAGCCCCGACGCGAAGGCCAACGGCTGCCCCGCCGACTCCGATCATGACGGCGTCCCCGACGCCGAGGACGCGTGCCCGACCGAGGCAGGCAAGCGCTCGAGCGATCCGAAGCGGAACGGCTGCCCCGATCGCGACAGCGACGGCGACGGCGTGCTCGACGCCGAGGACGCGTGTCCGACCGCCGCCGGCGTGAAGACGACCGATCCGAAGACGAACGGCTGCCCCGATCCCGATCGGGACAAGGACGGCATCCCGAACGACGCCGACGCGTGCCCCGATCAGCCGGGCAAGGCGGATCCGGACCCGAAGAAGAACGGCTGCCCGAAGGCGTTCCTCGACCACGGCGTCATCAAGATCACCGAGCAGGTCCGCTTCAAGACCGGCAGCGCGGAGATCCTCGGCAAGGAGAGCGACGAGGTGCTCGGCGCCGTGCTCGACGTGCTCAAGCAGAACACGAAGATCACGAAGGTCCGCGTCGAGGGTCACACCGACAACAAGGGCGACGCGCAGCAGAACAAGAACCTCAGCAAGGCGCGCGCGGGCTCGGTCGTGGCCTGGCTCGCGGCGCACGGGATCGACAAGGGCCGGCTCGCGGCCGACGGGTTCGGCGCCGAGAAGCCGATCGCGACGAACGACACCGACGAGGGCCGCACCGCGAACCGGCGCGTCGAGTTTCACGTGGAAGAGGAACAGGCTGGAGGAAGCGGACGATGAAGACGAACTTCATTCTTGGACTTCCCGTCGCGATCGCGGCGGTGCTCGTGCCGCAGGTCGCCGCTGCGCAGGATAAACCGACGATACCGGGAGAGACGGTGAAGGCGTCGACCGCCACGAGCGGCTCCACCGACGTCGCGACCGGCGGCTTCGTCACCGGCGGGACACCGAAGGAGGACGACCCGCGCGAGGCGACGGAGGCCGCGATCGCGGCGGGCGGCCTCTTCTCGTCCGGCAACGCGCGCACGGTGGCGCTCACCACCTCGGGCAAGTTCCGGCTCCGGCGCGACGAGCATCAGTTCACCGCGCAGGCGGCGGGCAACTTCGCCCGCGCCGGGAAGCGGGGCGAGAGCGTCGACACCACGGTCGAGAACTACCAAGGCCTCCTCCGGTACGACTACTTCTTCACGAACGAGATCTCGGCGTTCCTCCAGTCGACCGGCCGCCGCGACCGGTTCCAGGGCCTCGACCTCCGACTCAACATCGACCCCGGCGCCGCGTACTACTTCATCAACACGAAGAAGCAGCAGCTCCGCGGCGAGCTCGGCTACGACCTCCAGCACGACGTCCGCCGCGACGCGTCGCGCCGCGTCGACGCCGAGGCGCCCGCGGACGGGAGCCCGCCGCCGCCGCCCACGTTCGTGCCGAAGACGCAGACGCTCCACAACGTGCGCGCGTTCATCGGCTACGACAACAAGCTGTACAAGGAGGTCGGGTTCCTCGCGAGCTTCGAGTACCTCCAGAACGTCTCCGACCTCGGCACGTACCGTCTCATCTTCGACGTCGGCCTGAAGTCGAACATCTCGGACAACTTCGCCATCGCGACGACGTACACGATGCGCTTCGAGAACAAGCCGCTCCCCAACGTCGACAAAGCCGACTCGATCGCGTCGGTCAACCTCGTCTATACGCTCTTCTGAGAGGTTGATCATGGGGATTTTGCAAGAGTTCAAAGAGTTCGCAGTAAAGGGAAATTTCGTCGATCTCGCCATCGCCGTCGTCCTCGGCGGCGCGTCAGGGAAGGTCGTCTCCGCGATCGTCGAGAAGGTCATCACGCCGCCGCTAGGCATCTTGCTCGGCAAGGTGAACTTCTCGGAGCTGAAGATCGTGCTCCAGCCCGGCACGACCGGGCCCGACGGCAAGGAGCTCGTGAAGGAGGTCGCGATCGGCTACGGCGTGATGATCCAGTCGCTCATCGACTTCATCATCGTGGCGTTCATCGTCTTCCTCATCGTGAAGGCGATGAACCGGTTCAAGAAGGAGGCGCCGGCCGCTCCGGCCGAGCCGCCGGCGCAAGAGAAGCTCCTGACGGAGATCCGCGATCTCTTGAAGGCGAAGTGATCTCGGTGGTCGAGCGGTGAGGGCCTTGTCCTTGGTCGCCAAGACCGAAGCTACGCCGCTCGACCTCCGTGGCTTCGGCGTCGCGTTCCGCGAACGTGTCGTCCTCGCGGACGTGACGCTGGAGGTCTCGCGCACGGGCCTCACGACGATCGTAGGCCCGGCCGGGACCGGCAAGTCGACGCTGCTCCGCACGCTCGCGGGGCTCAACGACATGCACCCCTCCCTCGTGACGTGGGGCACCGCGCTCGTCGGCGGCGAGCCGCTCGACGCGTGGCGCCCGGTGCGCCCCGGCGAGCTCCGCCCCGCGGTCGGCATGGTCGTGCAGCATGCACGCTTCTTCGTCGACAGCGTGCGCGACAACCTCGTCTCGAGCCTCGCGGAGCAGAGCACCCGCGGCGGGCGCACGCAGACCGAGCTCGTGCGCTCGCTCCTCGCGCGGTACGGCCTCGCGGAGCTCCTCCCGCGCCTCGACGACGCGGTGACGAGCCTCTCGCCGTCGCTCCAGCGCCGGCTCGCGATCGCGTGCGCCCTCGTCGCCGATCCGCCGATCCTGCTCGTGGACGAGCCGACGATGGGCCTCGACGACGAGGACGCGATCGACGTCTTCGCGTTGCTCCGCGTGCAGTCGCGTGAGCGCGCGGTCGTGGTCGTCACGCGCGAGCAGCGGCTCGCGCGCGTCCTCGGCGGCACGATCCTCCTCCTCGAGGACGGGCGCGTCCGAGAGCTCTCGCCGGCGGAGGAGCTCTCCGAGTCGATGAACACGCTCCCGCCGCCGCCGCCGTTTCCCACCGCCGTGGTCCGGAGCCGCGCGAGCGGTCCGCGCGGCTTCTTCTGGGTCCGGCCCGGCCGGCTCGGCGCGCTCCCGCGTCCCGGCGTCGTCGATCCGCTCGAGCGCGACGTCGAGGGCCTGAAGCGCCTCGGCGTGACGACGCTCGTCTCGCTCGAGGAGACCTTCACCGTGGACGCGGCGCTCCTCGCGCAGCACGGGATCTCGTCGGTTCACTTCCCGATCGCGGACATGAGCGTGCCGAGCAAAGAGGCGGCGGTGATGATCGCGGGCGGGATCGGGCGCCTGCTCCGCGCGGGCGGCGTCGTCGCCGTTCACTGCCGCGCGGGGCTCGGGCGGACGGGGACCATCCTCGCGGCGCAGCTCATTCACGACGGCGAGCCCGCGCGCTCGGCGGTGGAGCGCATCCGGCGCATCCACCCGCACTGCATCCAGTCCTCCGCGCAGCTCGAGTTCCTGTCGTCCTTCGAGGCCTTCCTCTGGCGCAACGGCAAGCCCACCGTGACGCTGCCCGCTTATCGAAGGCGCTCCTGAGGGCGGCAGAGCTCGTCCAGCGTGTCCTCGAGCGCGCGCGGGTTGAGCGGCTTCGCGAGGCGGCGGACGCCGAGCGCTCGCCACGCGTCGCGGTCGGCGAACATGTCGCGGGTCACGACCGCGATCCGAGCGGCGTCGCCGTCGGGCATCGCGCGGAGGAGGCGCACGAGCTCCATCGCCACGCCGCCGGCGGCGTCGTCGTCCATTACGACGAGGTCGAACGGCGCGCGCTCGAACGCCGCGAGGAGCTCTTGCGGCTCCGTCGCTCGTGCCACGTGCCCGCGCGCGACCCGCCGCGCGACGGCGCGCTCGAGGCGGTCGTCGACGAGCACCAGCGCGCGGAACGGCGCCGTTCCTCCGCTCGTCACGGCGCTGGTCGGAGGCGCGGAGACGTGCTGTCCGGCGCGGACGAGCTCGGCGAGCTCGTTGAGCTCGGCGGCGAAGGCGTCGCACGACTCCTGGCGATCGCCTGGCCGCTTCGCGAGCGCGCGCGCGAACGGAGCGTCGAAGGCGGCGAGCTCGGGGCGCAGCGACGAGACCGACGGCGGGTCTTGCGAGACGTGCGCGTGCATCAGCCCGTAGGTGTCCTCGCTCAGGAAGACCGGGCTCCCGGTGAGGAGCTCGAACGCCATGCAGGCGAGGGCGTAGAGGTCGACCGCCTTGCCGATCTCCGCCCGATCGTTTCGGACCTGCTCCGGCGCCATGTACGAAGGCGTCCCCGCGACGAGGAACGAGTCGCGCGTCGACGGCGCCCCGCCGACCTCGCGCGCGATGCCGAAGTCGATGAGGACCGGCCGTCCGGTGGCGCGCTCGATGACGACGTTGCTCGGCTTCACGTCGCGGTGGATGAGGTTGATCGCGTGGGCGGCGGAGAGCCCGCTCGCGATCCGCGTCACGATGTCGAGCACGGTCTCGACCGGCAGCGTCTCGCCCGTCTCCTCCATTCGGACGAGCAGCTCTTCGACGCTCTCGCCTTCGACGTACTCCATCGCGAAGTACCGCTGCCCGTGGACGGAGCCGAACGAGTACACCTGAACGACGTTCTCGTGCCGGAGCCGAGCGACGGCGCGCGCTTCGCGGAGCAGCGTCCGCTCGGCGCGGGTCGTCGCCGCGGCGCCGATGACCTTGATCGCCGCGGGCCGCGCGAGGAGCACGTCCTCGGCGCGATAGACGACGCCCATGCCGCCCGCGCCGAGCCGCTCGAGGACCCGGTAGCGCCCCTCGATCAGGTCGTTCGGAGCGAATGCGTCGGACACGTCATCTCTCCACGGGGCCGTCCGTTCACCGGAGAGCTCGGTCTCGGCTCCGGCCGCCACGGCCTCGTACGTCGCCATGAGCTCGAGCACCCTCAATTCGCGCCGCCGCGCCACGCGCCCGCAACTGCACGCCGCGTACCGCGCGGATCGCGGGCATTTCGTGCGGTCCGGCGCGGGGTTGCTGCGCCGGCGCTACACCACCCTGCCGTCGCGACGCGACGCGTCTGCCGCGTCATGGCGTGCGGCGGGGCTTGCGAAATGATTAATCATATGATTAAATATTGCCATGAAACCGACGCCCAAAGGCTGGCCGCGCATCTCCGTCTCGCTCTACTACGACGACCCGAGAGCGGCGATCGACTGGCTGTGCAAGGCGTTCGGCTTCGAGGTGCGGCTCCTCGTGGAAGGGGAGGGCGGCGGCGTCGAGCACTCGGAGCTCACGATCGGAGGGGAGGGGACGGTGATGGTCAGCGGTGGGCCGAAGGCGGGGAAGTTCGCGTATCGGCGGACGCCGTCGCAGGTCGGCGGCGGCAACACGCAGAACATGATGGTGTACGTCGACGACGTCGACGCGCACTGCGAGCGGGCCGCGGCCGCGGGCGCGAAGGTGACGCTGCCGCTCGAGACGCACGACTACGGCGAGGACTACTGGTCCGATCGCGGCTACGAGTGCGCCGACGTCGGCGGCCATCACTGGTACTTCGCGGAGCGCCTGCAGAGCGGGAAGTCGGCATAGTCGATGGCGGCGCGCGACCTCGATCGAACGCTGAGCGCCCTCGCCGAGCCGACGCGGCGCGCGGTCGTCGACCTCCTTCGCCGCCGGCCGCGCCGCGCGGGCGAGCTCGCGGAGGCGCTCTCGATGAGCCCGCCGGCGATGAGCCGCCATCTCCGCGTGCTGCGGAAGACCGGCCTCGTCGAGGAGGAGCACGCCGGCGAGGACGCGCGCGTCCGCGTGTATCGCCTCCGCCCCGCGCCGTTCCGCCAGCTGCGCGCGTGGATCGAGGACGTCGAGCGCCTCTGGACGCTCGAGCTCGCCGCGTTCAAGGAGCACGTCGAGCGCACGCGAACCCCCGACGGCAAACGACGATGAGCGGCGACGGCGCGACGGTCACGACCTTCGTCCGCGTGACGCCCGAGGTCGCGTTCGCGGTCTTCACCGAGGAGATCGACGCGTGGTGGCGGACCGGCCCGCAGTACCGCGTCGCGGGCCGGCGGCGCGGGCGGCTCTTCTTCGAGCCGAAGCTCGGCGGACGGCTCTTCGAGACGTTCGAGGCGTCGAGCGGCGCGCGCACGGTGGAGCTCGGGACCGTGCTCGCGTGGGATCCGCCGCGCCGCTTCGAGCTCGAATGGCGCGGCGTGAATTTCGCGCCGGGCGAGAAGACGTTCGTCGAGGTCGCGTTCGAGCCGCTGAACGACGGCACGAAGGTCACCGTTCGTCATCGCGGCTTCTCCGCGCTGCGCGACGGCCACCCCGTCCGGCACGGCAAGACCGGCGCCGACTTCAGCCGCATGATCGGGCTCTGGTGGGGCGGCCTCGCGACCGCGTTCCGCGAGCACGCGGAGGCGGCCCGCGGCCCGAGCTGACGCTCGCCCATGGTAGTCTGCGCTCGCCTTGCGGCTGCTTCGCTCGCTCTTCGTCCTCGCCGCCGTCGTGCTCCTCGCGCGCGCCGCGCACGCGGGCGACGTCGAGAAGGCGCGGAGGCTCTTCGCCGACGGGGTGCGCCTCTACCAGACCGGCGACTACGAAGGAGCGAAGCGCCTCTTCAAGGAGGCGGACGCGGAGCATCACGCGCCGGCCATCATCTACAACGTCGGCCTCGCGGAGGAGAAGCTCGGTCATCGTCAGGCCGCGCTCGACGCGTACGAGGCCTACGTCGCCGAAGTGGGCGATCGCGGCGAGCTCTCCGCTGCCGCCGTCGCCGCCGTCGCGCAGATCCGTTCGACGTCGACGAAGCTGCGCATCGAGTCGAAGCCGCCCGGCGCGCGCGTCTTCCTCGACGGCATGCCGCTCCCGGAGGCGACGCCGACGACGTACCTCGTCGGCGCGGGCCATCACGTCATCGTCGCGCAGGGTGAGGGCTGGCGCGCCGAGCGCGATCTCGAGGCGAAGGGCGGCGGCGAGAGCCTCACCGTCGCGCTCGAGGAGCCGCCGCGCGTGACGGCGGCGCCGGCGACGGGCGAGCCTCCGCCCTCTCCGCCCGCGATCGCTCCGGCGCCGATCGACGACGTGTCGCCGCCGAAGCGCCCCGCGCCCGTCGAGATCGGCGCGCCCGACGCGCTCGTCTGGGGCGCCGCGTTCGCGATCGCGCCGGCGTTGATGCTCGGTGTCCCGCAGGACGCCGGGGGGACGAAGACCAACACGCGCGACATCGTGACGGTGCTCGCGGGCCCGCTCCTCGAGATCGGCTACGCGATCACGGAGGACATCGAGTTCCTCGGCCGCGGCCTCGCCGGCATCGGCCCGGACGCGAAGCCGTCGGCGATGTACATGGGCGGGCCCGGCCTCTCGTTCCGCCTCGCCGACCGCCTCTGGCTCGGCGCGACGTTCATCGGCGGCCGCATCGACAGCGCGCGCAAGGGCGTCCCCTACGGGACGAACCTCGTCTTCGGCGTCATCGCGGAGGCGAACCTCGCGGTCATCAAGAAGCCGCACGGCGAGTGGATCGTCGGCGTGCAGCCGTCCTTCCTCCTCACCGAGATGAGGAACGACAACACGACCCTCTTCGTCCCGCTGTCGTTCGGCTATCGCGGCTACTGATAGCCTGCTCTGACTTATCCGAAATTCTGAGCAAGCTCGCCGGCGCGTTGGGACCGAGCATCGGCGAGCAGCGGAGGATGCGCGCGTCCTACGGCTGCGAGCGGGGCGAAGCCCCCTGCGATGAAGCGCAGAGCGGCGACTGGTTCGCCTCCGGCGACGCCGCCCACTCCGCGGGGGTGCGCGACGTGATCGCGAGCGCGTGGACGCCGGGCTTCGACGTCATCTCCTCCGCCAGCGCGCCGTAGACGAGCTGGTGTCGCTTCACGGCGGAGAGGCCGTCGAAGCGATCGGTCACGATGACGACCTTGAAGTGCGTCTCGGCGCCCTTCGGCACCTTGTGCATGTGGCTCTCGTTGATGACCTCGAGGTGCGCGGGGGCGAGCGCGGCCTGGAGCTTCGACTCGATGCGCTGCTGGAGGACCATGCGCTCTTCTTACCTCACGAACGACGTGCGCGTCAGCCGCCGCCGCCGATGTACGTCTTGAGCTTGCGGTGCTGCGAGGGGAGCCGCAGCTTGCGGAGCGCCTTCGTCTCGATCTGGCGGATGCGCTCGCGCGTGAGGGAGAAGCTCTCGCCGACCTCCTCGAGGGTGTGGTCGCGCGGCTCGTCGATGCCGAAGCGCATGCGGAGGATCTTCTCCTCGCGCGGCGTGAGCGTCTTCAGGAGCTGGCGCGTCTGGTCGTTGAAGCGCATCTGCGCGTAAGCCTCGTCGGGCGGCATCGCCGCGTCGTCGGGGATGAACTCGCCGACGTGGGACTCGCCGTCGTTGCCGACCGGCGTCTCGAGGCTGATCGGCTCGCGCGCGATCTTCATCACCGCGCGGACCTTCTCGACCGGAATGCCGGTCGACTCCGAGAGCTCCTCGGGCGTCGGCTCGCGCCCGTACTCCTGGAGGAGCGAGCGGCTCATGCGCGTCAGCTTCTGGAGCGACTCGTACATGTGCACGGGCACGCGGATGGTCCGACCTTGATCGGCGATCGCGCGCGAGATCGACTGGCGGACCCACCACGTCGCGTAGGTGCTGAACTTGTAGCCGCGCTTGTAGTCGAACTTGTCGACCGCGCGCATGAGGCCGATGTTGCCTTCCTGGATCAGGTCGAGGAGCTGCAACCCGCGGTTGACGTGCTTCTTCGCGAGCGACACGACGAGACGGAGGTTCGCCTCGACGAGCTCCGCCTTCGCGCGGTCCGCGATCCGCCGGCCGCGCGCGATCGTCTCGAGCGACGCCGCCGCCTGCCGCTTCGCGGAGGGCATCTCGCGCGAGACGATGCGGAGCTTCTTCTCGACCCGTTCGATGACCTGGCGATCGAGGCGCAGCGCCTCGAGCTCCGCGATGATGCCGTCGCGCGCGATCTCGTACTTCGTCTTCTTGGCGTTCTTGCCCTTCGCCTTCGGCTCCGGCTTCTTCGCCTTGGGGCCGTGGAGCTCCTTGAGCGGACGCTCGAGCAGGCGCGCGATCTTCAGCATCGTCGCTTCGTCGAACGCGTCTTCGTCGTCGACGTTCCGGACGACGTCGCGGACCTTCAGCTTGCCTTTGTAGAGGTGCTGCGAGATGTGATCGAGCTCGGCGGCGGCGAAGGCGGAGTCGACGATCGCGCCGATGATGTTACGCTCCCCTTCCTCGATGCGTTGCGCGAGCTCCACCTCCCCTTCGCGGGTCAGCAGCGCGACCTGCGCCATCTTGCGGAAGTACATGTCGACCGCTTCTTCGGCCTCGGCCGGCGGCGTCATGTTCGCGATGGGCGCTTTGGAGAGGTTGGACTCGGGCTTCTTCAAGGCTAATGACTCCGCATGGCCGTTCGGTCTTTCACTTCGCATCCCGAGGGCCACGCTCCTCGAGACAGACCGGCACTGACTTCCATAAGCACGTTCGACGAGGTCACTCGATCTTCGATGCGTTGAAGGCCGTGATCATTAACGACCCAACGCAGGGCAGAATTCGGGCGCCCTATCAAGAGTCTGGCACGTAGATCGTGATCGGGCCAAAGTCGGAGCTTTCCGCACATCCATTCGGCCTCAATGTCGCGCCATTCCATGGTCGCGCTTGCCGCACCGAGCGAGGAATACACCTCGAATACGCGCGATATTCCCATCCGGTTCCGCAACGGCGCTCACGAAGGAGAGGACGCGATGGACCTACGAGGTCTGACAGACCTCCGCGAGCGCGACCGCGCAGATCGCTCCCACCTCTCGCACGTGACCGACGAAACGAGCACGCGCCTCGCGTCGTCGGCTTCCACGCGAATGGGGCTCTCGCGGGCGCGCGAGAGTTAATCGAAGAGCGTGTCGGTCGTCGTGATGGATGCGGCGCGCGAGAGCCAGCGATCGAGCTCCGGGTCGCGCTTCGCCGCCTCCTTGTCGCGGACGGCCTGCGGCGGCGGTGGTTGCGTCTTTCAGCGCAGCGGCTCTGGTTGCACCGTGAGCGCGGTGTCCAGCTGGGTGAGGTAGTCGCGGCGGGGGATCTCGATGCAGCCGAGGCTCTTCAGGTGGGGGTTCTGCACCTGGACGTCGAAGGTCGTGTAGCCGGCGGCGCGGAGCTTCGCGACGAGGGTCGCGAACGCGATCTTCGAGCAGTCCGTGCGTGTGTGGAACATCGACTCGCCTGCGAACACGCCGCCCACCGTCACGCCGTAGATGCCGCCGACAAGCTCGCGCGCGCCGTCCTCCTCGGACCACACCTCGACCGAGTGCGCCCAGCCGAGGCGATGCAGCTCGTTGTAACCCGCGATCAGCTCCGGGATGATCCACGTGCCCTCCGGACGCGTCAGGCCGCACATCCGCATCACGCCGTTGAAGTCCTCGTCGACGGTGACCTCGTAAGGATGGATCCGGAGCGTGCGGCGGAGCGAGCGGGACCAACGCGGCTCGGCCTCGAGCGGGAAGACGCAGCGCGGATCGGGCGAGAACCAGAGCACCAGCGGCGAGCCGGCCTCCTCTTCGTCCTCGCCGTGCGGCCACGGGAAGATGCCGCTGCGGTACGCCTTGAGGAGCGTGCCCGCGCTGAAGTCGACGCCGATCGCGACCACGCCGTGCTTCGGCGCCGTCCGCGCCGGCGGGAACACGACGCGCGACGGCGGCGGCGGGGCCGGCGGGAAAGGAGGCGGCGGCACGACGAAGCGAACGTCCGCTAATCGAGCTTCACCGAGTACACGAAGGTCTGCTTCGGCGCGCGGGTCATGCGCTCGGTGATGACCTCGTGCACCTTCTTGCGATCGCCGGTGACGTCGACCCACTCCTTGATGAGGACCTCCGCCCGCGCCTTGTCGCCCTTGCCCTTGATCTGCGCGACCTCCTTCATCAGCGAGGTGACCGCGGCCGGCACCTTCGGGAGATCGACCTCGAAGCAGCCCTTGTCCTTCTCGTTCGCGGCGGTAGCGTCGGCCTTCCAGCTCATCGCGCCGTTCTTCATCAGCCAGCCGACCTGGATCGCGGCGAGCTGGCTGTAGTTCTTCGGATGATGGTTGTCCTCGTACATGCCGCGCGAGACGTGGCCGAACGCCCAGAAGACGTCGCGCACGAACGTCTTGTCCGCCGCCTCCTTGTCGAGCTGCTTCTTCCCCACGAGCCAGTCCGTGTAATAGAGCGCCGCCGTCTGCGCCTTGAGCTCCTCGAGCGTGGAGGCGAGGGGACCGCCGAAGGCCTCGCGATCGATCTTGCCGTTCGCCTTGTACTGGTGCGCGGGGCCGAGGTTGTGCGCGGCCTCGTGAAGGACGGTCGACATCAGGAGCGCCTCCGGATCGTCCGTCCACTTCGTCATCGTGTCCTTGCAGAAGAGCGAGTCGGCCTGGCCCTTCGCCGCCGCGACGCTGTCGGGGTCGGAGTAGAAGTTCGTCATCGCGACGGTGCGGCCGCGGCCCTGGTTCGCGACCGGGCCGAAGTTCGGGAGCGACTGGCCGATCGTGGCGCCGGACGGCGGCCGCGAGTCGCCGGCGTTGAGGACGACGTCGATGAAGTCCGGGATCTTGAAGCTCACCTTGCGCGCGGTGTACGGCGGGCCCGCGAGCTTCGCGATCGCGTTCTCCATCTCCGTCTTGAGCGGGTCGAGCTTCGCTTGCCACTTCGCCGCGCCCTGGTTCACGAGCGCGAAGCTCACGTGGAAGAGCGCCTTCGTGCTGCAAGGCTCGTGGTAGACCTCGTCCGGGCCGATGCGGAGATAGAACTTCGAGCTCTTCGTATCCATATTCGCCCACGCCTCGTCGGCGGGCCACCAGTCGTCGTCGAGGAACGCCTTCGCCGCGGCGTCGAGGTACGCGCGCAGCGCGGGCTCGGTCCCGCCGAGCGCGGCGGACGCCTCCTTGATGTCGGCCGCGATCGCCGCGACGTCGGCCTTCCACGTCTCGTGGTACGGCCTCGACTTGAGCTCGCCCTTCTCGTCGGCGACGACGGTCGTGAACGGATCGGCGAGCGTCTTGTCCTTGCTCTTGCCGAGGCCCTCGCAGAATTTCGGATCGTCGGCGAGGAGCTTCGCCGGGTAGAGCCCCGAGATCTTCGTCTTCGGCATGTCCTCGGGGAGGAGCGCGCCGCAGTTGGGATCGGCCTCCGTCGCCGGCGCCTTGCACTTCGGCTCCTGGTTCCGGAAAAAGAGCGTCTTGCTCGCGGGATCGTTGGGCGGCAGCTTCGCCATCAGATCGAGCGTGCCCTCCTGCTTCGCGTAGAGGACCTCGATCTTCTCCGCCGCCTTGAGGATCGCGGCGACGAACTTCTTCTCCTCCGGCGTCGCCTTCGAGAAGTCGCTCGCGACGAGCGTGGTGCGGCCCTGCGCGAGCTCCTTCCGCACCGCCGCGTTGCGCGGGCTGGACGGCGGCGCCTCGCTCTGACGCACCATCGCCTCGTAGGCGGCGAGGAGCTTCGGCGTGAAGGTGCCGTCCGCGGCGACGTAGTCGGCGAGCTTCGCGCCGCGCTCGAGGCCCCAGTAGATCGCGAGCTCGTTCGGGTCGAGCGTCTTGTTGCCGTTGTCGTCGCTCGTCCAGAAGATCGGCAGCGCGAGCTCCGGCGCGACGCGGTTGAAGTCCGTCCGCGAGAGGCGGTCGAGCGTCTTCGGCGCGGGCGGCGGCGGCGGAGGAGGCGGCGGCGTCACGACCGGCGGCGGCGCGGTGGGCACCTGCGGCGGAGGCTCTTCCCCGCAGGCGAGGAGCAGCACCGGAGCGACGAGGCCGAGCAGACGTAGCTTCATGGGCCGCGTTTCTCTCGCCGTCGCGCCGCGCCGTCAACGTGTAGCCTACCGGCAACGTGCGAATCCCGACCGACAGCGAGGTCCGTAGGAGGGTCGATCGACTCGAGCTGCCGTGGAACGACTTCGGCATCGATCCGTTCGGGGTCTCGAAGGACGCGCTCGCGATCTGGTTCAGCGCGATGAAGTTCTTCTATCGCCACTACTTCTCGGTCGAGTCGCACGGCATCGAGCACGTGCCGCGGAGGGGCCGCGTCATGCTGATCGGCAATCACTCCGGCGGCTTCGCGCTCGACGGCATGATGACGATCTGCTCCCAGTTCTTCGATCGCGAGCCCCCGCGCCTCGCGCAGGCGATGGTCGAGAAGTTCGTGAACACGGTCCCCTTCGGCTCCCAGATCTCGAGCCGCCTCGGCCACCTCACCGGCCTCCCCGCGCACGCGGAGCGCCTCCTCGCCGACGAGCGCATGCTCATGGTCTTCCCCGAGGGCGTGAAGGGCACCGCGAAGCTCTTCAAGGAGCGCTACTCGCTCGTGCACTTCGGGACCGGCTTCATGCGCCTCGCGATGAAGATGAAGACCCCGATCGTGCCGTTCGCGTTCATGGGCGGCGGAGAGGCGGTGCCGACGATCTCGAACGCGCGCGCGCTCGGGAAGATCCTCGGCGTGCCGTACGTCCCGATCACGCCGTGGGGGCTCGCGATCCCGATCCCGGCGAAGCTCGAGGTCTACTACTCGGAGCCGATGACCTTCGAAGGCACCGGCACGGAGGAGGACGAGGTCGTGCTCGCGAACGTCGACGAGGTGAAGGACCGCATCGCGAGCCTCATCGACGTCGGACGGCGGCGGCGCAAGGGCGAGGTCCTCGCGCTCCCCGCCTACGCGCGGAGCAAGTCGTGAAGGTCCTCGTCCCCGGCATCTCCGGCCGCCTCGGGCGCATGCTCGCCGAGGAGCTCATCGAGAAGGGGCACGACGTCATCGGCATCGATCGGCGCCCGTTCCACGACGCGCCGCGAGGCGTCGAGATGCACGAGCTCGACATCCGCAAGCGCGCGGCGGAGGAGGTGTTCCGCCGCGTGCGCCCGAACGCCGTCATCCACATGGCGACGGTCACGCACCTCGTCCACCAGAGCGAAGACCGCTACCGCATCAACCTCGGCGGCACGCGCGCCGTGTTCGAGCACTCCTCCGCGTACGGCGCCGAGCACGTCGTCTTCGTCGGCCGCCACACGTACTACGGCGCGGCCGCGGACTCGCCGCTCTTCCACGTCGAGGACGAGCCGCCGATGGGCCTCGCGCACTTCCCTCAGCTCGCGGACCTCGTCGCGGCCGACCTCTACGCCGGCTCCGCGCTCTGGCGCTACCCGACCTTCACGACGAGCGTGCTCCGGATGGTCTACACGCTCGGCCCCACCGGTCACGGCACGCTCGCGACGTTCCTGCGCGGCGCGCGCGTCCCGACCATCATGGGCTACGACCCGCTGTTTCATTTCATGCACGAACGGGACGTGATCGGCGCGCTCGTCACCACGCTCGACTCGCGTCCGCGCGGCGTCTTCAACGTGTGTGGCCCCGCGCCGGTCCCGCTCTCCGTCATCATCAAGGAGACCGGGCGCACGAACATCCCCGTCCCGTCGCCGCTGCTCGTCGCGGCGCTCGGGCGTTTCGGTCTCCCCAAGCTCCCCCCAGGCGCGCTCGACCACATCCGCTACCCCATCACCGTCGACGCGAGCGCGTTCACCGCCGCGACGAAGTTCGCGCACACGATCGACGCGAAGACCGCGATGCGCGCCTACAAGGACGCGTTCCCGCGACCGAGCACCTCGTAGCGAAGTCGTCGGGGTGCAGGGGCGCAGCCCCTGCGTTGAGAATGAAACGTTCCGTCCTTCGTGCTCGTCCATGTCTGGATCGATGGACCCCCAGACGAGAGGGCACCAGGCCTCGAACCGAGGGAAAAATAGCCGGGGGTTCGGGGCTGGTGCCTGGCCCGGACTTCGCAATGAGCTGGTCGGTCCCCGATGCCCGTCTACCCGCACCGCCATACCGGAGAGTTGCCTGTCGGCTCCGGGAACTATGATGCGGTCGCGATCCCGCGCGCCCCGCGGACCCCGCAGTTCGCCCCGCAGATGGTGCCGGCGACCGGCCCGTACCACGCGGCGGCGGCCTCGAGCCGCGTGCCCGCCGCGGCGCACTCGCTCTCGCCGGTGGCGATGGCCTCCGCGCGCAACGCCGTCGCGACGGGCCCCTACGCCGTGCAAGACACGCAGGAAGTGAAGGCGCGTCCGTCCGCGAAGGCGGGCTTCTCGATCCTCCTCGCCGGCGCGATCATCGGCGGCCTCATCGGCGCGGTGACGCACGCGCGCGAGACCGCGGCCGACGCGTTCGCGAGCGCGCAGGTCGAGACGGTCGAGAAGGCCGACCTCCGCGATCAAGATCCGATCGGCGACGCTCCGCCGCCCGGCGCGATCCCTCCGCTCCCGAACGGCGTGCTGCCGAGCCTCGTCCCCGACGCGAACGACGCGGTGAAGGCGGACAGGGTCGAGGAGAAGAAGGAGAAGCCGGCGAAGAAGTTTGCGTTCGGCGGCGGCTTCGCGAAGGCGCGCAGCAACACGTCGAGCAGCGTCGACAAGGGCGCCGAGAACGCGATCGCGCAGGACGAGAAGCCCTCCAAGAAGAAGGGCAAGAAGGGCGGCGGCGACGACGACGGCTACACGGTCGCGTCGAACGGCGAGGACCGCGCGGAGAAGACCGAGACGCCGAAGAAGAAGGCCGCCGCCGCGTCCTCCGACGACGACGAGAAGCCCAAGAAGAAGGGCGGCAAGAAGGGCGGCACCGACGCGGAGAGCGTCCTCCGCGCCGCGATGGGCGCCACCGAGAACAGCCTCTAACGCAGGGGCTGCGCCCCTGCACCCCGCTCGCAGCCGTAGGACGCGCGAGTACGCGCATCCTCCGCTGCTCGCCGATGCACGCTAAGTCATTCGGGGTCGGTGTCGACGACGCGGAGGTCGATCTCCACCGTCCCGCCGAGGATCGCGACGTACTTGCGTGAGACCTCGATCGCCTCATCGACGCCCGAGAGCTCGAGGACCGCGAAGCCGCCGATCAGCTCCTTCGACTCGGTGAAGGGGCCGTCGACCATGCGCATGTCGTTGTTCACGAAGAAGAGGCGCTTCGCGCTCGACGCGGGCTGCAGGGCCACGCCGCGGAGGAGCACGCCCGCCTTCGTCATCTCCGTCTTCAGCCGCGTGACGTCGGCCTTCTGCTTCGAGGTGCGCTCGCCCTTCGCGTTCGCCTTCTCGATGAGCAGGAGCTGAAGCGGCGCGTCCTTCGGCTCCGGGACGAGCCCGAGGTCCCACGGCTCGGTGACCTTTCCGAGCTCGATCTCGCCGTCGCCGAGGATCTTGCCGTAGCGCTCCGCCCAGCCGATCGCCTCTTCGCGCGTCTTCACCTTGAGGAGGAGCGCCGCGGCCGGGAGCTCGTTCTCGCCGGTGTACGGGCCGTGCTTGATCGTGCTGCGACCGTCCTTGAACGTGAGGCGCGTGCGCGTCTTGCTCGCGCCGAGCCCCGCGCCGTCGATCAGCTTCCCGGCCTTCGCGAAGCCGCCGACGAACGCGCCCATCTCGTGAACGAGCTTCATGTCGGGCTTCTCGCCGGCCTCGGTCTTCGGATCGTGCTTGTGCATCATCATGAAACGCATGGGGACCTCCTTACGCGAGGACGTCAGGCACGCGGCCTTTGGATCGACACGCGCGGCGATCTTTTTGTAAGTAACGAGAACTGTTTAGCGATCGCCGAGCTCGATGCTGTAGCTGAGCAGCGACGCCATGTCGCCGACGCCGAGGATCGGCGCGGGGGCGGAGTTCTCGACCACGACGTAGTAGACGCCCTTCGGGACCGGGATCGCGAGGCGCGTGTCCTGCGCGAGCTGGCCGCCGCCGAGCACCACGCCCGGCGGCGGAGCGAGCGGCTGCGCGGTCTCGTACGCGCGACGCCAGGCCTCGCCGACGCTCCGCTCCACGACGACGTACGTGAGCTGCGGTCCCGTGACCGACGCGCGGAAGAAGAGCGAGACGCGATCGTCCTCGACGAAGAGCGGACCGAGGAACTCGCGCGACTGCGACGCGACGTTCGTGAGGTCGTTCGCGAGGAGGACGTGGCCCTTGCCCGGCTTGAACTGGCGCTTCGGCTTCGCCGGCGGCTCGAGGTGGCCGAGCGCGAAGTCGTCGCCGTCCTCCTGCCGCACGACGGTGAAGCCCTTGCCGATCTCGCTCTGCACGAGGCCGTTGCCGATCACGCTCGCGACGTTGCCGAACGGCGTCTGCGTCGCGAGGTTCACGATCGGGTTCTCGACGCCGAGCACGCGCATGTCCGGCTGCTGCGTGAAGTGGGAGAACTTGCCCCAGACGTACGTCGCGTCGTCCTCGAGGCGGAAGTCGGGGTGGTACTCGACCCCCATCGCGACGGAGAAGCCGACGCGCCGCGTGAACGGCATCACGACGTAGCCGGTGCCGGCCGCGTTCATGACGATCGCCTTCTTCGCGTCGTCGACCGTGACGTGACACTGCGAAGGGAAGAAGCGGCCGATGCTCGCCTCACCCGACTGCGCCATCTTCAGCGGCACGCCGCGCTTCAGCATCTCGGGGCAGATCTTCGACGCGCCGAAGTTCGAGAACAGCCACCACCGGAGCTCGGGGCTCGAGTTCACCACGCCGGAGCAGGGGCAGCCGACCCCGGCGACGGCGAGCACGAGGACGAGGAGCGCGAGCGCGGGACGCGTCATCTATTTCGGAGGCTCGACCGGCGCGCACGTCGAGACGCCCGCGCCCACGATGCGGAACCCCGCGTCGGGGACGACGACGCTGAGCGAGTCGTCGCTGCTCGTCTTCAGGCGCGTCACCGTCGACGTGCCGGTCGCGGCGGCGGTGTAGAACCAGAAGTCGCCGCCCCAGAACGAGAACGCCCACGAGTTCTGGGTCTGCACGCCGTTCAGGACGACGTCGTTCGAGGTGTCGCCGTTGCTCGGCTTCACCTCCGCGAACGTCGCGTTGGGAGACGTCGTGAAGAAGCCGAAGAGCTTGCCGTCGCCGGTGCCGGTGAGCTCGGCGCCGCGGCCGGAGAGCGCGCCGGAGAAGTCGCCGAGCATCGTGATCTTCATCGTGTCGAGGTTGATCTTGCCGAAGCCCTTGCCCACCGCCGCGAGGTCGCCGAGGCCGGAGATGAAGAGCGTCTCCGTCGTCGAGCCGGGGCCGCTCGTCGCGAACGCCATCCCGAACTTGAAGAAGCCGACCTGGTTCGGCTGAAACTCGGTCGGCTCGCAGTGTGCGTTCTCCGTGCTCGCCTTGAAGAGCCGGCCGTCGGTGTAGTTGATCCAGGCGGTGCCCTGGCGATCGATCGCCATCGAGTTCGGCGTCACGCCGGCGCCGATCGCGCAGTCGAGCTGGCCGACGTTGGTGAACTTCCCCGCGTTCGGCGCGAAGCTGTAGAGGGTCGTGTCCGACGAGAGCACGTAGACGAGGCGGGCGGCGTCGGAGCAGTTGTCGTCGCTCGGCGTCGTGCCGCTGCTGCTGCTGCTCTTGCCGCCGATCGAGCCGCCGCTCGACGACGAGGCGCCGGTCGATCCCGGCGGCTCGCTCGTCCCGCATCCCATCGCCGCGACGACGGCGATGCACCAAACCCGGGCGCGCATCGCCCCAAGGATACACGGCTCACGGCTTTCGCAAGAGACGATGGAGCGCGAGCGCCGCCGGCGGAAGTCGATCGCGTCCACGATGTACGAGATAGAAGGGGCGTGAGATCGGCGTCCGCTCGGCCGGCACGATCGCGAGCGCTTTCTGCGCGAGATCGCGCTCCACCGCGCGGCGGCTCAGGAGCGCGACCCCGACCCCGGCGCGGGTGTTGGCTTTTACCGCAGCGATGCTCCCGAGCTCCATCGCGACCGGGCGCTCGGGGAAGTAGCGATCGGTGAGGAGCCGCGTCGTCGTCCCGCGCGCGAGGGTCACGATCGGCGCGTTCGCCGCGCCCTCGCCCGGCGCGGCGACGAGCACGAGCTCGTCTTCGAGCCACTTCTCGCGCGCGAGGCCGGAGCGCGCCGCGCGGAGGAGGTCCGGGCTCGCGCGCGTTCGCCCCGCGCCGGGCGCGCTCACGCGCGCGAGGATCGCGAGGTCGAGGTCCCCCGCCTCGAGCGCGTCGAGCAGGTCGTCCTGGTTCGCCTCGCGGAGGAGGATCGAGACCGCGGCGTGTTTGGCGCGAAACCGCGCGAGCACGCCGGGCAGGTAATAGGTGCACGCCGTCGCGCCCGCGCCGAGGCGCACCGAGCCGGCGGTGAGCCCCATCACCTCCGCCACCGCGCGCCGTCCTTCCTCCACCGCCGCGAGCGCGGCGCGCGCGCGCGGCAACAGCGCGTCGCCCGCCGCCGTCAGCGTCGCGCCGCCCGGACCGCGATCGAAGAGCCGCGCCCCGAGCTGCGCCTCGAGGCGCTGGATCGACGCCGTCAGCGCCGGCTGCGTGACGTGGGCGTGGCGCGCGGCGGCGGTGAAGGTCCGGTACTGCGCGACGAGCGCGAAGTGGCGGAGCGGCTCGAGCACGGTCCCCGCAGCATAGGGCACGAGTCGTCGAGGGCGTAGCCGCACCCGCGCCGCTGACCATAAATAAAATCTATGGTGAACATCGTTTTATTCGATTGGATTGATGGCCGGCGCCGGGGCCACTCTATTCTGCATGACGCTCGCGTTCTTGCTCTTGGGTCTCGCGGCGGGGGTCCTCACCACCGTGGCGGGGCAGGGCGGCGGGCTCATGCTCCTGCTCGCCGTCTCCGCGCTCGTCGGCCCGCACGCCGCGCTCGCGATCACCGCGCCCGCGCTGCTCTTCGGGAACCTCCATCGCGCGGTGCTGCTCCGGCACGCGGTCCGCCGCGACGTCGCGGTTCGCCTCGCGGCCGGCGCGCTCCCCGGCGCGCTCGCGGGCGGCCTCGCGGCCGGCGTCCTCCCGGTCGGCGTCCTCCGCGGCATCATGGTCGTGCTCACGACGCTCGCGATCGCGAAGGCCCTCGGCTGGATCCGCTTCACGGTCGCGCCGCGCGCGCTCGGTCCGGCGGGCTTCGGCCTCGGGATCCTGACCGGCGCGTCGGGCGGGGCGGGGATCCTCCTCGCGCCGATCCTCCTCGCGCTCGGACTGGGCGGCCGGGCTTACGTCGCGACCTCGGCCGTGGTCGCCGTCGCGATGCACGTCGGCCGGGTGGCCGGATATGTGGGTCTCGGCTTTTTCTCACCGCAGCTCGTCGGATGGACCGTCGCCGTGACGGTCGCGATCTTCGCCGGCAACGCGCTCGGAGGCCGGGCGCAGGGCTTTCTCGAGGCGCGCGGCCGTCTCCAGGCCGTGTTCGAGTACGGAACGCTGATCGTGTGCGTCGCGCTGTCCGTCGCCGGCCTCGGCTGATATGCTGCCACCGTGATGACCCCCGCCGGCGATCCGCGGCAGCAAGCGCAGAAGCGCGTCGGGACGACGTTGAACAACAAGTACCACATCGATCGCTTGATCGACGTGGGCGGGATGGCCGCCGTCTACCAGTCGACGCACCGCAACGGAAAGCGCGTCGCGATCAAGATGCTGCATCCCTTCATCGCGACCAACGCGGACGTGCGCGAGCGCTTCCTCCGCGAGGGCTACGTCGCGAACCAGGTCGAGCACCCGGGCGCGGTGAGCATCCTCGACGACGACATGACGCAGGACGGCGCGCCGTTCCTCGTCATGGAGCTCCTCGAAGGCGAGTCGCTCGACCAGTGGATGCAGCGCACGAAGGAGCGCCTGCCGCTCGCGGACGTGCTCGCGATCGCGGACCAGACGCTCGACGTCCTCTCCGCCTTCCACGCCGTCAACGTCATCCACCGCGACATCAAGCCGGGCAACCTCTTCATCACGAAGAGCGGCCTCGTGAAGGTGCTCGACTTCGGGCTCGCGCGCCTGCGCGATCCGCGCGTCTCCGGGGCGCCGACCGCGTCGGGCATCGTCCTCGGCACCGCGTCGTACATGCCGCCCGAGCAGGCGCAGGGCAAGAGCGATCAGATCGACGCGCGCTCCGACCTCTTCGCGGTGGGCGCGGTCATGTTCCGCGCGATCACGGGGCGCCCGATCTTCGAGGGCCGCACGCCGACCGATCGTCTCTTCCAGGCGATGAAGGACCGCGCGCCGTCGCTCGCGTCGATCATCCCGGAGATGCCGCAGTTCGTGACCGCGGTCGTCGACAAGGCGCTCTCCTTCAAGAAGGAGGACCGCTTCGCGTCCGCGGCGGACATGCGGATCGCGGTCCGCTCGACGTTCGCGCAGCTGCGCGACGAGGCGGAGGTCCGGCAGACGGTCCCGACCACGTCGCAGGTCCCGGTCGACGACACCTCGCGCGAGGTCAGCGCGATCTTCGACGCGATCATGGAGCCGAGCGTCATCGTCGACCTCAGCTTCCAGACGAACGGCCCGCCGAAAAACTCGTAGCGCCAGCGTCGTTCGCGACCTCGGGGCCGATCCCGAGCGCGCGGACGTCGGCGGCGCGGACGACGTCGTCCGTCGCGCGCGCGACGAGCTTCGTCACGATCGCGGCGAGCTCCGCGTCCTCCGCCTCGAAGTCATGCTCCATCAGGAGCGCGAACGCGGCGATGTCGATGCCGGTCGGGCGGCCGTGCACGCGCAGGCCTTCGCGCGCGAGGCGATCGGCCACGATCGAGCGCAGGTCCTCCGCGCGATCGGAGAGCCCCGGCAGCTCGATCGGCTCGCTCGTCTCGAAGCGCGCCGCGAGCTCCGGCGTCAGGCGCCCCGCCTCGACGAGCGGCTCGAGCGGCGCGGTCGACGAGAGCGCGAGGACGACGTCGAGCGGCGTGGCGCGCTCCCACGGCGCGCGGCGCTCCGCGACCGCGCGCGCGACGATGAGCTGCACGTCGCGCGGGAGCGCCGCGCCGTCGACGAGGAGGAGGAGGCCGCGATCGGCGAGCGCGAGCGGGCTCGTGCGCTCGTCGTTCCAGCGCTCGACGTCGTGCTCGCGCGACGAGGTGCCGTCGACGACGACGAACGGCCCGTCCTTGCGCGGCCCGGAGAGGTGCGCGCGCGCGACGAAGGGGACCGGATCGGTCCCCGCGCGGCCGACGATCACGACCGGCGCGTCCTGCGCGACGCGGCGCTCGAGCGCCTCGTAGGCCATGCGCGAGGCGGCGGAGTAGATGCCCACCGTCGCCGGCCGCGCGAGGCGCGTCGCCGCGAGCGCGTTGCGGCCGACGTCGAGGTCGATCGTGTGGCGGAGGCGCTCCTTCTCGTCCTCCGCGCGCTCGAGCTCCCGCTTCAGGTCGAGCTCGCGCTGGAGGTGGCGGACCTTCGCGCTCTCGGCCTGCGCGACGGCGACGAACCCGTCGGCGAGGAGCTTCGCCGCGCGCGCCTCCTCGAGCGTGATCTCCTCGGTCCGCGTGCCGGCCGGCATCACGATCATCCCGTCGGGATCTTCCGTCTCCGCGATCACCGTCGCGAAGAGCGCGCCCCGCTGATCGAGCCACGCGAGGTACGGCCGCAGGTCCGCGCGCCGAACCTCGAGCGCGCGCAGCACCGACGTGCGCAGCGTCGCGTGCACCTCGCCCATCGCGACGTCGAAGATGCCGGGCGGCAGCTCCGCGCGGCGCTCCTGGAGGTAGCCCGCGGAGCTCACCGTGATCACGCGCGTCGGATGGAGGAGCCACAGCTCCGGCGACGGCGCCGCGTTCGCGCCGAGCCCGATCGCGGAGGCTTCGCGGAGGCGGAGGAGCGCGTGCGCCATCGCCGATCGCGCCTCGCGTTCGTGCGCGGCGTCGCGCGCCTCCGCGAGCGCCTCGAGGAGGATCCCCTTCTGCGGGAGGAACGGCTCCTCGAGCGAGGGCGACAGCGCGCCGACGCCGAGCGCGACGACGGCGAGCGCGAGCGCGTAAGCGGCGGCGTCGCGCATGCGCCCTTCGACCGCGATCGCGGCGAGGGCGGCGACGGGCCCGCCGAACGCGACGAGCGTGAGCGCGCGCCGCCCCTGCTGCGCGAGGACGAGCGGCGCCGGCGATCGGCACAGCCGCACGACGAGCGCGGCGGTGAGCGTGCCCGCGATCGCGAGCGCGCCGTCCGGCGTCATCCCGCGCGCGAAGGCGAGCGCGACGGCGGCGACGAGGCCGGAGAGGACGACGCCGGCGGACGTGAGCGCGCGCGGCCCGACCCCGAGCTCGAGCCGGCGCACGGCGAGCGTGAGGAGCGCGGTCGCGCCCATCGCGAAGAGCGCGAACGCGCCCGCCGCCGCGGCGACGACGCCGCCCGACGTATGGCGCGCCCACGAGAGCGCGTCGTCGAGCACGGCGACGGCCAGCGCGAGCGCGACGGCGGCTTGACCGAGGCGAACGACGGTCGTCTTCCCGAACCCCTTCGGCGCGGTCGCCTCGGCGGCGGAGGGCGCGAGCCCGACGTCGCCGTCGATCGCGCCGACGGCGCGCACGGCGGCGAGGAGGGAGAGCGCGAGCCCGATCGCGCGCGCGATAGCGGCCCAGCTCGGCCGCCCCGAGAGCGCCGCGGTCGCGAAGGCGAGCGAGGTGCCGAGGGCGCTCGCGATCCTGAGGCGCGCGGCGAGCGGCTCGGTCCCCTCCTCGACGCGACCGCCGATCCACGCGACGACGATCGCGAGCGGGAGCAGCACCCACGCCGCGGGACGCACGTCGCCGGCGCGCAGCACCGCGATGCCGACGTAGAACGCCGGAAACGCCACGAGGATCGGGAGGCGGCGCCGGGAGACCATCGATCGCGCTCGCTATAGCACAGCGCGTCTGCGGCTCGTCGGCGCGGGCCCGAGGCCGCGTTGACCCTCCTCTCGGCGGCGCTCTACGTCTGTGAGGATGCAGAGCGGGCGAAGCCGGGTCATCGTCGAAGGAGCAGCGCCGCAGGTCGACGGCGGCAGGTATCCGGCGAAGCGCGTCGTCGGCGAGCCGATCGATTGCGCCTGCGACCTCGTCTCCGACGGCCACGACGCGGTCGCGGGCCGCCTCCTCTACCGCCGCGCCGGGACGAAGGAGTGGGCGGAGGCGCCGCTCGCGCCGCGGGGCAACGATCGCTTCGGCGCGAGCTTCCTCGCGACGTCGACCGGGCGGTGGGAATTCACGTTCGAGGCGTGGATCGATCACTTTACGACGTGGGCGCGCGGCCTCGCGAAGAAGGCGGCCGCGCAGCAGGACGTGACGCTCGATCTGCTCACCGGCGCGAAGATGGTGGCCGCGGCGACGGCGCGGGCGAAGAGCCTCGTCGAGAACGAGGCGCTCTCGCGCGCGGCGGCGCTCCTCGGCGATCCGGCGATGGACCTCCACGCCCGCGTCGCGCAGGCCACGTCGCCCGAGCTCGCGCGCGTGATGGCGGACAACCCCGATCGCAGCCACGCGTCCCGCCTCGACGAGCCGCTCGCGCTCACGATCGATCCGAAGCTCGCGCGCTTCGGCGCCTGGTACGAATTCTTCCCGCGCTCCAGCGTGGGCCGCGCGTCGCTCGAGCCGCTCCGGCACCGGACGCTGCGCGAAGCGGAGGAGCGCCTGCCGTACGTCGCGGACATGGGGTTCGACGTCCTCTACCTGCCGCCGATCCACCCGATCGGCCGCGCCTACCGCAAGGGCCCGAACAACACGCTCACCGCGGGCCCCGACGACGTCGGGAGCCCGTGGGCGATCGGCGCGGCCGAGGGCGGCCACAAGGCGGTGCACCCCGAGCTCGGCACGCTCGACGATCTCCGCCGCTTCGTCGCGCGCGCGCGGTCGCTCGGGATCGAGGTCGCGCTCGACGTGGCGTTCCAGGTCTCGCCCGATCATCCCTACGTGAAGGAGCACCCGGAGTGGTTCCTGAAGCGGCCGGACGGCTCGATTCAATATGCCGAGAACCCGCCCAAGAAATACCAGGACGTTTATCCGTTCGACTTCGAGTGCGATGCGTGGGAGTCGCTCTGGACCGAGCTCACCTCGGTCGTCACGTTCTGGGCCGAGCAGGGCGTTCGCGTATTTCGCGTCGACAACCCGCATACGAAGAGCCTCCGCTTCTGGGAGCGCTGCATCGCAGAGGTCAAGGCGCAATACCCCGACACCGTCTTCCTCGCCGAGGCCTTCACGCGGCCCAAGCTGATGTACGCTCTGGCGAAGATGGGATTTTCGCAGTCCTATACCTATTTCACGTGGCGTCACACGAAGGAGGAATTCACGGAGTACCTCCGCGAGCTCACCCGGCCGCCGGTGAGCGACTTCTTCCGCCCCAACTTCTGGCCCAACACGCCGGACATCCTCCCCGAGCACCTCCAGTACGGCGGGCGTCCGGTCTTCGTGCAGCGGCTCATCCTCGCCGCGATGATGTCGGCGAGCTATGGCATCTACGGTCCGCCGTTCGAGCTGATGGAGCACGTCGCGCGCCCCGGCGCGGAGGAGTACATCGACAACGAGAAGTTCCAGCTCCGCTCCTGGGACGTCGAGCGCCCCGACTCGCTCGCCGGCCTGATCGGCAAGGTAAACCGCATTCGCCGCGAGAACCCCGCCCTCCACGACAACCGAATATCGTTCCACCACACCGACAATCCCCATCTCCTCTGCTTCGGAAAGCGGGACGCGAGCGGCGAGAACGTGGTCCTCTGCGTCGTGAACCTCGACACGAACCACACCCACGCGGGCTGGGTCGAGCTCGACCTCCCCGCCCTCGGCGTCCAGCCGCACGAGCGCTACCAGGTCCACGACCTCCTCGCCGACGCGCGCTACCAGTGGTCGGGCACTCGCAACTACGTCGAGCTGGACCCTCGGGTGACGCCGGCGCACGTCTTCCGTATTCGGAAGCACGTCCGCACCGAGCACGACTTCGAGTACTTCCTGTGAGCGCGTCGAAGATCACGCCGGAGCTCGAGGCGCGCCTCCTCGAGAGCGTCCCGCAGCGGCGCTGGTTCCGCGCGAAGTCGCGGCGGGTCACGCGCGTCCGCGTCGCCGACGCGCTGCCGCTCCCGCTCGCCCTCGACTACCGCGTCACGCTCCTTCTCCTCCGCGTCGAGCACGACGGCGGGGGCGACGACTACGTGATGGCGGTCGACGACGACGCGAACGACGTGCTCGCGCGGCCGGAGGTGTTGGCGCACCTCCTCGACCTCTTCGGCGGCCCCGTCCTCACCGGCGCGCACACCACCGTGCGCTTCGAGGCGACCCCGGGCTTCGCCGCGCGCAAGGCCGAGCCGGGCGCGGACCTGACGCCGAAGCCGGTCTCGACCGAGCAGACGAACACGAGCGTCGTCTACGGCGACAGCTTCGTCCTGAAGGTCCTGCGCCAGCTCGACGAAGGGGCGAGCCCGGACATGGAGATGAGCGAGATGCTCACGCTCGCGGGCTACGAGCACGCGCCGCCGCTCGTCGGCACGATCGTGTGCGAGCGCGCGGGGCGCGCGGCGTCGACGATGGGCCTCGTGCATCGCTTCACGCCGAACGAGGGGGAGGCGTGGACGTTCACGCTCGATGCGCTCCGCGCGCATCTCCGCGGCGAGGAGGCGGCCGACCGCTACGTCGCGCTCGCCGAGCTCCTCGGCCGCCGGGTGGGGCAGATGCACGCCGCGCTCGCGTCGCGCGCCGACGTCCCGGCCTTCGCGCCGGAGCCGCTCGACGAGGCGCGCCGCGCGGCGATGGTGGACGCCGCGAAGGCGTCGCTCGATCGCGCGGTGAAGGCGGCCTCTCTGCATCCCGAATACGCGACGAAGCTCGCGGAGGCGGCGCCGTCGATCGTGAGGCGGCTGGAGCGGTTCGTCGAGCTGCGCTCCGACCCGATCGCGACGCGGGTGCACGGCGATCTCCACCTCGGGCAGGTCCTCTTCACGGGGGACGACTTCGTCATCATCGACTTCGAGGGCGAGCCGGCGCGGCCGCTGATCGAACGAAAGATGAAGCGGTCGCCGTTCGTCGACGTCGCGGGGATGTTGCGCTCTTTCCACTACGCGGCGATGACGGGCATTCGCGAAATGCCCAATAGCGAGGAGGCCGCGCGGGCGTGGCACAAGGCGGTGCGCGGGGCGTTCCTGAAGGGCTGGGAGGCGGCGTCGCTCACGGGCGCCGACTTGCTCACCGGCGCGACGGTGCTCGATTTCGCGCTCCTCGAGAAATGCCTCTACGAAGTGAGCTACGAGGCCGACAATCGGCCCGATTGGATCGGGATCCCGCTCGAGGGGCTACTCGAGAGATGATCGGTTTTGGCGGAGGTGCGCCGCGAGGCCGGAGGTGGAGCCCCGCGCGTCGAGGGCGAGGGCGAGCGCAAATGGGATATCGAGGGCGGACTGGGTGGAGAGGCGGCGGGCGTAGAGCGACTCGAAATCGGCGGGGAGGCGCAGTGTCCAGTTGTCGGGGTGGACGAGGCCGGGGACGTTGAAGCTCTCCTCGTAGCCGAACAGGTCGCCGAAGAAGATCGAGACGTTCTCGGCGGGGCAGAGGAAGAGATCGGCGAGGAGGGCCTGCGCGAGGAAACGAGGCTCGAGGGCGAGGCGCGTTTCGTCGGCGGCGGAGAGGCGGAGGCGCGGGCCGAGGTAGGCGCGCCATTTCTCACGGCGCTCGATGGGCCAATCGCGCACGAGCGCGAAGACGGGCGGCGTGTCGTGATTGCCGATCATCGCCCAGTCCGGCGGCGCCGCGTTTTCGGTGCGGTAGCCGTCGGACGGATCGTCGAGGTTGGCCTTTTGTGTGATGCGGAATCGGCCGAGGCGGTGGCGCTCGAGCACGCAGCGGAGCGGGTGCGGGGCGGTGGAGAGCACCTCGCACGCGAGTCCCTTCGGATCGCGGCCGTTCCGGACCGCGGCGGCGACGAGGCGATCGAAGCGCGCGGCGTAGCGATCGATCTGGGATTGGTCGAGGCCGGTGACCCACTCGTCGGCGTAGCGCGGCACCGCGCGGTCGAGCTGGTCCGCGCGCGCGATCGCGAAGGGGGCGAGCGCGGGGTGGTCCGGGAGGTCGGGGGACTCGTGGAGGCGCGCGCCGGCGCGGACGGCGGCCTCGGGATCGGCGGTGCCGTGGCGGTAGACCCACGGGCAGACGAGCCCGTGGGGGTGATCGACGCGGAGGCCGTCGTACTCCGCGAACGTCTTCTCGATGCGCGCGTCGAAGAACGCGGCGCCCTCCGCGCGGGGATCGAGGACGCCGTACCCCCACGGCTGCCCCTCCGGGTTCGTGCGGCTCGGCGGCGCGCCCATCACGTAGTCGCGGAGGAAACACGACGCGCGCGCCCACGCGTCCGCGTCGGAGGTGCCGACCTGGAGGTCGGCGTAGAGCACGAGGCCGCGGCGCGCGCACGCGTCACGGAAGCGCGAATGGGCCTCGTGGGCGAGGAGCTGCGCGAACGCGTAGCGACGAACATG
This sequence comes from Labilithrix sp., assembly GCA_019637155.1. NCBI lineage: Bacteria > Pseudomonadati > Myxococcota > Polyangiales > Labilitrichaceae > Labilithrix > Labilithrix sp. The sequence goes on from JAHBWE010000022.1 coordinate 33,384, forward strand.
CGCCGCGTGCTGCGCGAGGAGCGCGCTCGGATCGCGGAGCCAGAAGCCCGCGTCGCCGTGCGCGGGCCAGTCGCGGAAGCCCTTGTCGCCGTAGCCGGCGCGGAGCGCGTCGTAGAGCGCGTCCTTCTCGAGCCACTCGCGGTGGCGCGCGAGGAAGCCGTCGACGTCCCCCGTCTCACGCGCGCGGGCGACGAGGTGGTGGAGCGCGCGGTGGGCGCGGGCGTGATCGGCGCGCGGCGACGGCGGGACGATCGCGGCGGCGAGGTCGGCGTCGTCGACGAGCCCGGCGAACGCGCGGAGCGGGAGCGAGTCGACGTTGCGCGAGAAGAAGGTGCCGTCGTAAGGGGAGGCGTTGTCGATCGAGGTCTGACCCTGCGGTCCGAGCTGGAGCCCGGTAAAGCCGAGGCCACGCGCGAAATCGAGGAAGCGCTCGGACGCACGCGAGTACGGGGTGCCGCGTCCCGCGTCCTCGTCCGGATCGGTCGGAAAGCTGACGTCGTGGATCGCGAGGAGGAAGCGACGTACACCGAGCTCGGCGAGCGCGCCATCGATCGCATGCATGACCAACATCGTGCGCCGCGATTGTAGTGCACCTCACGCGTCACGCGCTCGCACTGCGTGCGCGGGTCGCGGGCGTGACGGTGCATGCGCGGGTAGGCGGGTCGCGGGCGTGATGGCGCGTGCGCGGGTCGCGGGCGTGATGGCGCTCGCGGGTCGCGGGCGTGATGGTGCGCGTGCGCGGGGGCTGCGGGTGTGATGGCGCTTTCGCCGCCGCGGAAGGTGTGCTCCCTTCGAGGGGCGAATGGCGCGTATGCGGCGACACATCGGCTTTCCCGCGTTGCTCGCGCTCGGCGCCTCGCTCGCGCGACGGGGACCGCTCGCCGCGATCTCGCTCGGCATCTGCGCGCTCACGGTCTTCGTCGCCTGCATCGTCGCGGTCGCATACGCCACGCGCGGCGGGTCCGCGCCGGCGTATGCGGTGCCGATCGTGACGTCGAGCGCGGTCGCGTGGGGCGGGGGGATCCTCCTCGCGTTCTCCGCGTCGGCGAGCGCTCTGCGCCGCGATCGCGTCGAGGGCGTGCGCGAGCTCTTCGTCACACGGACGACCTCGCTCCGCGGCTACATCGTCGCGCGCGTCGGCGGGCTCGCGGCGCTCCTGGTCCTCGTCGTCGCCGGCGGCACCGCGCTCACCGGCACGCTCGCGGTGCTCGCGTCGCTGAAGGCCGAGGGGCTGCCGCGCACCATGCAGGCCTCCGCGGCCGCGATCGCCTACGCGGTCGGCTTCGCGGTGGTGGTTGCGCCGGTCGCGTTCGCGGCGCTCGGCGCGCGCACGCGGATGACGGGGTACCTCTTCCTCCTCGCGGTGCTGCTCTTGCCCGAGGCGATCACCTCCGCGCTCGAGGGCAGGCTCCCGACCGAGCTCCTCGAGGTCCTCACGATCCCGTCCGCGCTCGCTTCCCTGCGCGCGGCGATCGCGCCGGGCACCTCCGACGTGCTCCGCCTGCTCCGCGCGACGATCGCGCTCGTCGCCTTCGGCGCGGCGGCGCTCGTTTGGATCCGCCGCGACCTCGCGCGACTGGAGCACGAGGCATGAGCACGCCCTCGGCCTCGCCGTCCCGCGCGCCCACGCTCGCGCTCGCAGGGGTGAGCGCGAGCGGAAAGCTCGGGCTCAAGATCGATCGCGTGTCGCTCGAGGCCGAGAAGGGGAGCGTCCTCGCGATCGTCGGCGCGCCCCGCGACGGCACCGGGCTCCTTCTCGACGTCATCGACGGCACAGCGCGCCCAAAGACCGGGAGCGTGCACGCGCCCGCGCGCGTCCGCGTCGCGCGGGTCACGCTCGATGCGCCGCTACCCGATGCGCTCCGCGTCGACGAGGTATGCGCGCTGTCGTCGGCGCTCCGCGGAGGGGCGAGCGCGCCGGCTGGATCGCGCGCGTCGGCGGGAGGGGCGAACGCGTCGGCGGGAGGGGCGAGCGCGTCGGCGGGGTCGAGCGTGTCGGCGGGAGCTTCCGCCAGCGAGGTGTTGGGCGCGCTGCACCTCGAGTCGCTCGCGAAGCGCAGCGTGCGCTCGCTCTCTGTGGACGAGCGCCGCGCGGTCACGCTCGCGCTCGCGCTCGCCGCCCCGGTCGAGCTCCTGCTCGTCGAGGAGCCGCTCGCGCTCCTCGCTCCGCTCGCGACGCGGGTGGTGGTGGAGCGCCTCCGCGAGCGTGCGAAGACGGCATGCGTCGTCGTCGCCACCGCCTCTCCACGCGACGCGACGCGCGTGGGCGATCGCATCGCCGTCCTCGCCGACGGCGTGCTCACGCCGATCGAGGAGTCGAACACGGTGTCGCGCGACGCGGGCTCGCTCCGCGTCGTCGTCGCGGCCGCGCAGGGCAAGAGCGGCGCGGCCTCCCTCATCGGCGCGCTCGGCCGCGAAGACGCCGTCGTGCGCGTCGACTCCGCCGCCTTCGCCGCGGGCGAGGCGACGGTCCTCCACGTCCACGGCGACGACCTCGGCGCGCTCGCGAAGGCGGTCACGCGCGCCATCGCGGCGGCGAAGGTCGACGTCGACCTCGTCGAACCGAGCATCATGCCCCTCGACGCGATCCGCGCCCAGATCGCCGCCCACGCCGCGGAGTCACGCTCGTGATCGCGACGCTGGCGCGGGTGCATGGGGCGCGGGTGATGCGCTTTCGGAGGAGCTGGTGGACGCTCCTTGTGTGGGCGTTGCTCGCGGTTGCCGCGGCGATGGCGACGCGGAGCGGCGCTGACCAGGTGGTGCGCGGGACCTTCGGGTTCGTCGTCGTGCCGCTCCTCGCGTACGGTGCGGTCACCGCGACGCTCGGCGGCCATGGGCTCCGCGCGTCGGTGCGTCCGCTCGTCGTCCTCGGCGCCGACGCAGGCCGCGCGGCCCTCGCGGCGGTGCTCGCGTCCGCGGTGCTCGCCGCGCTCGCGTGCGCCGCCGTCGGCGCGGTGGTCTGCGTGCTCGCGCATCGCGCCGGCGACCCGCCGTTGTTGCAGGACGTCGTCGCCACCGCCGGCATCTCGCTGCTCGCCGGCGCCGCGTACGCCGCGTACTTCTGCGCAGGCTCCGCGATCGGCAAGGGCGCGATGCGCGGCGCCTTCCTCGCGATCGACTGGCTCGTAGGCTCGCAAGGCGGCTTCGGTTCGCTCTTCACACCGCGCGGCCATCTGACGAGCCTCCTCGGCGGCGCCCAGGCCTTCGAGCTCCCCGCCCGCACCAGCTCCATCGTCCTCGTCGGCCTCACCCTCCTCTATACGATCGCCGCCGTCCGCCTCGGCCGCCGCTGATTCTCCGGGCCCGACGATGCGCCTCGAACGAGTTGGATTCGACGAGGCGCATCGCTCGAGGCGATGAGAGGGACGGCTACTGATCGGCCGCGGCGTCGGTGGGGGCGCCGGCTTCCGGGCAGCCGGGGACGGTGCACTGGAGGACTCCTCCCGAGGGCGCCCACACCTGCTTGATGGCGATCTCCTGGCAAGAGACGAGCGTGCCGGTGCCCGACTTGATCGTCGTCATGCCGTCGGCGTCGAGGTCGAGGTACGTGCCGCTGCAGGGCCCCCCGTTCTTGCCGTCGTAGTCCGAGTCCGCGCAGGCCTGGGGCGAGATCGAGATGCCCGACTGGCAGAGGAAGGTGCCGTCGGCCGTTCGGCAGTCACAGCGGTTCTCCGTCTCCTCGACCTGCATGTAGCCGGTGCAGCTCGCGCTCTGGAGCCCCGTGAAGGTACCGAACTCGGTGCAGGGGCCGCCGTTCTCCGGCGAGGTCTTGCACAGCGTAATGTCCTTTAGACGGTTGACGCAGGTGCAGGTCGCGGCGGCGTCCGCATCCGCGCCACCGTCCGCGCACGTCGGCCCGCCGCAGACGACCCCCCAATCGGTGCGGGCCTTCTCGTCCGTGAGGTACTCGATCCCCACGAACGCGCACACGACCGCCGCGAGATCGGAGCTCCCCTCCCCGTAGCGCTCGAGCGCGAGCGACATCACGTTCACGGCCGCCGCCTCGATGTCGGCCCTCGGGACGAACTTCACCATCGCGTCCCACCACAGGTCCTCGGACTTCTCGATCCCGAGCGGCTGGCTCACGACGACCTGCGACCGATCGTGGGTGCCGCCGTAGGTCATCAGGTACCAGGCGTTCGAGAGGATCCCGGAGTTGATGTGCACGCCGCCGTTGTCGGCCGCGCCCGTGAACCTGTTCTGGTAGCTGTCGCGAGCGACGTAGTCCCCGCCTCCGATGACGTTGTGCTGCGCCTCCGGGTTGCTGGGGTGCGCCATGTTTCGTATCCCGCCTGGGTTGTAGGTCATGTCGGCGAACTTCTCGGGCGAGGCGCCGAAGGGATCCAGGTGGGCCTTTGCGAACATCCCGAAGATGTCGGCGAGCGCTTCGTTCACGGCACCCGACTCGCCCTGGTAGATGAGTCCGACGGACGGCGTCCGGTTCTCGATCACACCATGCATGAACTCGTGCGTGCAGAACTCGATGGAGGTGGAGAGCGGCTTCATCTTCCCGCCGCTGTGGGAGTCGCCGTCCGAAAAGTGGATCCCGACGCCGATGTCCGAGCTCGTCGTCCAGAAGCCCAACCCGCTCGTCGCACGCGTGTCGTGCACGAAGAGCTGGAACTGCGTCCCCTTGTTGTCGAAGGACTTCCAGTCGAACCGCGTGCGGAACCAATGCTCTATCTCGGCGACGTTCGCCTGCGCGCTCACGGCCGCCCCCATGCCCCCCTGCTCGATCGAACGCGGATCCCACTCATCGAGCTTCGTGGACGCGATGGCGGTCGAGCTCGGGTACGCGATCGTGATGATCCCGGCACGGTCCGCCGTTGGCGTCTGCCCGAGGCGGTAGTTGCCCGGACCTACCTCGGTGACGGTGAACTCTCGAGGCACGATGCCGATGACGTCGTAACCGCTGCCGGTCCTGTCGATGCTCGGCACCGCGTCGTAGGCCTCGAGCACGGCGCCGGTCTGCGCGTCGATGCGGTACGAGAGCTCGGTGGTGACGGTGGGCGACGAGATCCCGACGCGGAGCGCCCACGCCAGCTTGGCGCCCGCGCCCTCCGGGAAGAGCACCTGCTCGGGCGTCGGGGGCAGGGCGATCCACGAAGGGTTGAAGCCTGGGTAGCGCGTCGCGAGCTCCGCTTCGACCGCGGCGCGCGCGGCGTCGGGCGTCACGGCGGGGCTCGCCACGGCCTGCGCGGCGAGGGGATAGGTCACCCCCGTGATGGAGGTGAGCGATCGATCGGCCCGGAAGCTCACCGTCAGGACGTGACGATCCACGGGCAAGCCGCCGCCGCGCTGCTGGAAGGAGACGACGCTCCCTCCTTTGATCTCCACGGTCTCGAGGTACGCGAGGTTGGCGTTCGTGTCCTTGATCTTGAAGAGGTCCTCGTACTTCGCGAGGAACGCGCGCGCGGCCTCCTCGAGGCTCGCCTCGGGGGACGGGGCGATCGGCGTGACGGCGGTGGCGATGAGCGGTGTGTCGGTGGCCGGATCCATCGTCACGATCCACCTGGTGCCGGTCTCCCGCTCGAGCCGGCCCTTCGGATCGGCGTCCTTCGAATCGTTCACGCTTACAGTGCTGCAGCCTTCCACCACCGCCAGCGCGCCAGCGAGCGTTCCCCCCAAGAGCCACCAGAACGACTTCTTCATGTCACCTCCCTAAGCAGAACCAGGTAAGACGCCGGATCCGCCAGCGTATTCATGAACTTACTAGCGTCGCTGGGAGACGGTCGAATTTGCCGCATGATCGCGCAGTTAGCGCGGGGACTGGCACAAGGGCCAGGTGGTGCTACATCCACCTACCTAGGCTCCTCAATTTTTGATGGGCCGGGGGAGAAATCGCTCGATGCCGTCGTACCGCTCCTGGTTCGCTGCCCTTGCGCTCGCTGCTCTCGCCGCCGTCGGTCAAGGCTGCGCCGAGGAGCGCGCCCCCATCAATCGCGTCCAGCTCGGCGCGATGCCCAAGAAGTTCTTCGTCGGCGACAAGCTCGACGACTCGTCGGACGATCCGGAGTTCTACTTCCGCACCACGATCGCCGACGTGTCCGCGGGGGCCGGGTCGGACTCGCTCTTCACGTCGTCCGATGCGCAGCCGACGGTGCGGATCCGGTGGGAGATCACCGAGCACAAGATCATCGGGCGCCTCGCCTACGAGCTCATCACCAACACGGACCAGAAGGGCACCAACGGCGCGCCGCGTGGCGACGAGCCGCGGTCCGGCGGCGCCGGCGGGAAGGCCCCCGCGCGGCCGACGACGGACGGGCAGATCGTCGCCGCGTTCGCGATCGTGAAGCACTTCGACGTTCGCCGGACCTACAACGAGAGCACCGGCGAAGAGAACAACGTCATCGACGAGATCCAGTCCGATCGGCCGTGGAACCAGCGCGAGTACATCCGCATCGACTTCTCGCAGAACCTCGTCACCGACGCGTACGACCTCGACGCCGCGTCTCAGCTCGGGCTCTACGGCGGCGTGAAGTGGGACGCCACCGCGTACGAGCTCACCGATCCGAATTCGCCCGACGCGCCCGTCATCGACCTCTCCGGCGGGTACTTCGACGTCACGAACAAGAACTTCGCCGCGCCGCAGATGATCCACGACCCCGAGTGGGGCGACTTCCCGGCGTGCCTCCTCACCGGCGACTACCCGCGCATCTCGTGCAACCCGAGCGAAGTGAAGATGCGGCTCGCGTTCAAGCGCGTGACCGACACCGACTACGAGCCGGTCGACTTCGACGGCAACAAGATGGACATGTTCGGGTACTTCACGAACGACCGCTTCGGCTACGACCGCCACTACGGCGTCGTCGACGATCGCTGGCATCGCTTCGCGTCGCGCTGGAACCTGTACACGAAGTCCCACGCCGATCCCGCCGTCGCCTGCGCCACGCCCGAGACCACGCCGGAGGGGAAGAGCCCGCATCGCGACGAGGACAAAGACGGCACCGAGGACGAGTGCGCCTCGGTCGGCCGCGGCTCGCGCTGCGACGAGTTCAGCCAGGCCTGCACCATCCCGCTCCGCGATCGCGCCGTGCGCACGATCGCGTGGCACGTGAACCGCGAGTTCCCGGAGGACCTCTTCGAGGGCTCGCGCAAGGTCGTGAAGGAGTGGAGCGACGCGCTCCGCGTCGCCGTGCTCGCGGGTCGCCTCGCCGAGTGCCGGCGCACGAACGAAGACGGCTGCGAGGACACGCTCGGCTGGCCGTCGCGCTGGTCGGACGACTTCGTCCCCCCCGTCGGCGACGCGCACGAGGACGAGGTGCCCGAGGTCTTCGTCCTCTGCCACAACCCCGTCGACCCCGCGAAGGGCGACGATCCCGCGTGCGGCGAGAAGGACACGTCGCCCCGCCTCGGCGACCTCCGCTACAACCTCTACACCTTCATCACCGCGGCGCAGGCCCAGGCCCCGTGGGGCATCATGGTCGACGCGGAGGATCCGCTCACCGGCGAGAAGATCGCGGGCAGCGTGAACCAGTACGGCGTGACGCTCGACAAGGCCGCGGGCCAGCTCGCCGACCTCGTCGACCTCCTCAACGGCACCACCCCCGCGACCAAGTTCATCGAGGGGCGGGACGTCAGCGCCTGGGTCCAGATGCAGACGGCGAAGGAGCGCGCGCAGCACGGCGAGCTCACCTCCGCGGACCTCTACGGGCGCATGACCGCGTTCGACCCGAAGGTCCTCACGCCGTTCACCACCGGCAGGGCGGCGAAGTCGAAGGCCCCCGCGAAGGTGCGCCACAACGAGCGCATGAAGGCGCTCGCCGCGTCCGGCAAGCTCGGGATGGGCAACGGCGCGATCAGCCAGCGCATGACGAAGCTCCGCGGCGGCGACGTCGAGGCGAGGATGGTCACGCCCGAGGTCGCGCAGCTCTCCGGGCTCGACCCGAAGGCGGCGGTGACGAAGGCGACGATCGATCGCGCGACGCCGTTCGCCCGCACCGCGCCGCTCTTCCGCCGCGCGCTCGAGGCCCGCGCCAACGTCGGCCGCGCGCGCCGCCACGCGTGCCGGCGCGAAGGACCGGAGGCCGATCACCTCGTCGGCCTCGCGCGGAAGGCGCAGAAGCTCTTCGGCAAGCCGGATCCGAAGGACGCCGCCGCCGTCGCCGAGAACAAGGCGAAGGTCCAGCAGTGGGCGCGCGTCTCGTTCGCGAACGGCGTCTGGGCGCACGAGTTCGGGCACTCCGTCGGCCTCCGCCACAACTTCGCCGGCACCTTCGACTCCCTCAACTACGACGTCGAGTACTGGCAGCTCCGCACCAAGAACGGCACCGTCACGCGGGAGTGCCCGTCCGGCACGACCGACGGCAGCGACTGCATCGGGCCCCGCTACTCCGATCCGCTCACGGAGGAGGAGATCGACAAGGGCATCGGGCAGTACGCGACCTCGAGCGTCATGGACTACCCGGGCGACCAGCAGCTCGACATGCACCTCCTCGGCTCCTACGACCGCGCCGCCGCGCGCTTCGGCTACTCCGGCGTCGTCGACGTGTTCGCGGCGAAGGGCATGAGCGTGAAGGGCTCCGGCGCGGGCCAGGTGAAGGCCTACGAGGCGACCGACTTCATCGACGGCCCCGGCCTCTTCGGCGCGATCAGCTTCTCGCAGCCGAGCGGGGATCCGAAGTACATGCACTACTCGCGGTACGCGTCCGAGTTCGGGCTCGTGAACGACTGCAAGGCCGACCCCGACTCGCCGCTCGGCACGAAGTGCCGGGGCGCCGAGATGGATGTCGTCGATTATCGCGATCTCGAGGACTTCGCCTCGATCCCCGAATACGCGGCGTTCGCGACGGTGAAGGCGGCCGTCGACCCGAAGGGGCGCGTTCGCCGCGGCTACGTGTTCTCCTCCGACGAGTACGCCGACAGCGGCAACGTCCCGTCCTTCTCCTACGACGCCGGCGCCGATCCCTACGAGCAGGTGCGCTTCCTCGAGTCGGCGTACGAGAACCGCTACCTCCTCGACGCGTTCCGCCGCAACCGCACCCAGTTCAACTCGTGGGACGTCGTCGCGCGCACGCAGTCGCACTACCTCGACCCGATCCAGAACATCGCCAAGACGTTCGCGTTCGCGATGGTGCTCGACGTCGACGACCCCACCAAGCCGCCGCCGCAGCTCATGGCCGACGGCCACTACGGCCCGCTCGCGGCCGCCACGAGCGTCGCGTTCGACCTCTTCACGCGCATGATCACGCGCCCCGAGCCGGGCTCGTACTGCTCGACCGGCGCGGCGGACTGCTCCGGCGTCCAGCCGCCCGGGCTCTACGACTACATCTTCGTCGCCGATCCGTTCCCGCTGCCGAAGGAGACCGCCTACGCGTTCAACCTCCCGATCGGCACCGGCCGCTTCATCCACAACGACTTCGACTACGACAAGGGCTACTGGTGGTCCGACTACCAGAAGCAGGTCGGCTCGTTCTACGACAAGACCTGGGCCTTCTATTACCTGTCCGAGGCGTACGACTCCTTCATCTCGAACTCGAAGGAGGACTTCGTCGACGGCCGCTACAAGAACGTCAACTTCGCCACGATCTACCCGGAGCAGATGCGCCGCCTCTACGCGTCGCTCCTCACCGGTGACGTCGAGTCGTACGCGCCGGCCGCGCTCCCGGGCGCGGGCGACGCGCCGGGCGGTCCGATCGCGAACCTCGTCTACCCCGAGTGGCACCTCGCGAGCGGGCTCGGCAACCGCCCCGAGGCGAAGCCGAAGATCGTCGACCCCGCGTTCGGCTGGAACGAGCAGCTCTACGCGATGGTCTGGGGGACGATGCTCCTCCCCACCACCTGGGAGAACTCGTTCATCGAGGACGCGCGCATCACCGCCCTCGCGAACGAGCAGATGTCGTGGCCGGAGGACGAGACGATCGTGTTCGTCGATCCCGTCACGAGCATCACGTACCGCGCGCACTCCACCGGCACGGAGAAGATCTTCGGCGTCGACAAGGAGAAGTCGGTCGGCGCGCGCATGCTCGCGTGGGCGAACAACCTCGTCCTCGAGGCGTACGTCTGCCAGGTCGATGCCGACGGCTACTACGTCTACAACGACGACGGCACGCCGAAGCTCAAGCTGAAGAACGGCAAGGTCCAGCCGAACCCCGACTTTCCGGGCGGCGTGGCCGCGCTCCGCCGCTACGTCGCGAACATCGACGTCATGCGCCAGCTCACGTCGACGTTCCTCCGCCCGATCAACGAGGCGCTCCCCGCTCCGTGAGGACGGGCCTCGCCCTCGGCCTCGGCCTCGCGCTGATCGCGACGGCGTCACCGGCGCGCGCGGCCGATCGCGATCCGTGGCTCGCCGAGGACAAGGCGCTCCACGCGACCGTGTCGGGCGCGCTCGCGGGCGGGAGCTACGCGGTGGGCGCCGCCGTCTTCGACGCGCGCGGCCACGCGCTCCTCGCCGCCGCGGGCTTCACCCTCGCGATCGGCGCCGGCAAGGAGGCGCTCGACATGGCGGGGCTCGGGCATCCCTCGTGGAAGGACTTCGCGTGGAACGGCATCGGCACCGCGATCGGCCTCGCGCTCGCGTGGTCGATCGACCTCCTCGTCCGTGGCGTCGGTCCTCGCCGTCCCGCGCTCGTCGCGCCGCGGGCAGGGGACACCTTCGTGATCCGCTTCTGACGATCAGGCTCGGTTCGCGCCGAACGTGCGCTCGACCATGTCGATGAGCGCCGGCGCCGCCTCGAGCGCCTTCGACTCCTCGCCGCGGGCGACGAACCGCATCGCGACGGCTTCGAGCGCCGACACGACCGCGAAGATGCGGATCTCGTCCGGCGGGAGCTCGGTCCACCCGCGCGCGTGCGCGTCCACGAGGCCGTCGTGGAACAGCTTCGCGAAGCGCGCGATGACGTCGTCGTGCACGGGCTCGAACTCCGGGCCGGCGGAGCGAACGACGCGGAAGATGACGCGCGCGACGTGCGGGAACGCGGCGATGCCGCCGAGGAAGCCCATGACGCCGAGGCGCAGGCGTTCGCCCGGCTCGCCCGACGCGCCCTGCACCGCCATCTCCACCGCGCGAAACGCTCGGTTGGTCGCCTTCTGCTGGAAGACGAGGAGGCAGTCGCGGAGATCGTCGAAGTGCTCGTAGAACGTGCGGCGGCTCATGCCCGCGCGCGACACGATCGCCTCCACCGTCGCGTCCGCCCAGCCGACCTCGGCGAAGACGTGACCTGCGGCGTCGAGCAGCCGTGAGAGCTGCTCCCTCTCGCGCTCGTCCTGCGTGCGCGCGCGATCGTACTTGCCGCGCCCGGGCGCCTTCTGCGGCTCCGCCTTCGCGGGCTTCTTCTTCGCGGTGGGACGCGCCATCTCCGCGCGTCAGCTTACTTCAGAACGCGCAGCGTCCGCCGACCGCGTAGTACCCGCCGCGCTGCTGGGCGTTTCCGGCGTTGCCGAAGAGCTGGTTCGTGCCCCAGATCCAAGCGCCGCCGAGCGTCGTGTCCATCCAGAGGTAGCCGAAGTTCATGGTGCCGGCGTTCGCGGCGTGGTGCTCGAAGTCGCCCTTCCACACGAAGCGGCGCGGCTGATCGCCCGCCCACTCGAGGAGGTTGCCGGCGGAGTCGGCGATCCCGACCGCGTTGTTGCCCTTCGGGAAGCGGCCCGGCGGCGCGATCATGAACGAGGCCTCCGCGGGCTTGCCGTCGCTGCGCTTGCGGAACGTCGCGGGGAGCGGGCTCGTCTCGAAGCCGCCCTCGATGTTGAGGCGCTGCGCGGCGTCGGGCGCGTCGAGGCGCGCGAGCTCGTCGTTGCCCCACGGGTACCGCGTCTTGCCGCCGTTCGTGAAGGCGGCCTTGAGCTCCGCCGCCGTCGCGAGGTGCCCGCCGTCCCAGATGCAGAGCGCCTGGAGGAGGTGCCACGGGACGCAGTTCAGCGCTTTTTCGTCGAGGACGTCCTGCGAGAAGTCCGAGAAGTCGTCGCCGTTCTTCGGCGTCCAGAACGTGTGGCCGGTAAACGCGCCCTGCTCGCACGCCTTCTTGCCGGCGGGGCCGAGCGCGGCGTCGGCGCTCGCGCGATCGGTCGGGAGCGCGCCCTCGGCGTCCCACTTCGCGTTCCACTTCCCGGCCGGGAGGTCCTTCACGAAGCCCGCGATGTCGCCGTCGTGCGCGTCGATGAACGCGCGCATGCGGCCGGCGGTGACCATGTATTTTCCGATCTCGTGCGCGCCCTGCTTCGCGGTCGCGCAGCAGTCGTCCTTGCCGTCGGGCCCGCACGTGCTCCCGCCGTGGAGCCGCGCGCAGCTCGGCGCGCTCGCGTTCGGGTTGGGCTTCGCGTTCGTCCCGGTCTCGGTCGAGGCCTCCTTGTCGGTCGAGGCCGAGCTGGCGGTGTCGCCGGGCTCGCCGTCGGGGCTCGACCCGTTCGTGTCGACGAGGGGGATCTCGGCGCCGTCGCCGTCGCTCGGCGGGGCGCAGGCAACGAGCACGAAGGCGGCGAGGGCGGCGAGGAGGACGCGCATGCTGGAGTCCCCTGGAGCAAGCGCGGGGCCAGGCCGGCAGGCCCGGAAATGTCAGCTGATTTCGCGCCGACCGGACACGCCCGTGTTCAGCGCGTTGTATCACCGAGGATACAACGGACGAGGGCGCGGACGTCCCGGGGGTGGAGCTCGGACGGACGAGGATGGACGCCCGCGTCGGTGGGAGACCCCTCGACCGCCGCGAGCATCGGCGGGGGAACCGCGTCGATCCCCCACCGCGCGCCGAGGAGGCCGCCCACGATGCACGCGTTCGTGTCGGTGTCGCCGCCGCCGCGCAACGTCTCCGCGATCGCGTCCTCCCACGACGTCCCGGCGAGGAGGTGGCGGAACGCGTGCGTGAAGGCGATGCGCACGAAGCCGTCGAGCGGTGTGTAAGGTACATGCATTCCGGCGATCGCCTCGGCGAGCCACGCGCGCGGCTCCTCGAAGTGCGCGGGGGCGAGCGCGCGCTCGGCTTCGGCGACGGCGCCCGCGACGTCGTCCGGCGCGCGGAGGAGGTGACGGATCGCGAGGACGTACGCGACGGCGGCGCCGACGCAGGCGGGGTTGGGATGCGAGAGACGCGCGTCGGCCATCGTCGCTTCGGTCACGACGTGGACGTCGCGCGCGGCGCCCCACACCGCGAGCGGCGTCGCGCGCATCAGGCTCCCGTTCGCCTTCGACGCGGAGCAGCGCGCGTGCGCGACGACGGTCATCACGCGCGCGGCGCCGTGCTCCTCGGCTTGGGCGGCGTGCTCGTGGCGGCGGAGGCAGCCGAGCGACGCGGCGGTCGTCGCGCCGATGTCGAAGGGGTCGGAGTCGACCCAGCGCGCGTAGCGCGCGGCGGCGGCGGCGGTGGGGCGCGCGGGGGCTTCGGCGAGGGCGTGGAGGAGGCTCATCGTGAGCTCGCCGTCGTCGGTGACCTGGCCGGGCGCGACCTCCCAGGTGCCGCCGCCGGGCATCGCGAGCGCGTGCCGCACGTCGGCGTCGGTGATGTCGCGGCCGAAGAACTCGAGCACGGCGCCGGCGGCGTCGCCGGCGAGGGCGCCGAGGACGGCGCCGAGCGCGTGGGCTTCGAGCGTCGTGCTCGGATTGGCAGTCATTCGGAAATCTCTCCTCGGGGCTTTGGGGCTTCGGGCGCCGCGCGTCCTGAAATCGTAGAAAAGAGTATAATGTACTTTTATGATCGCGCAAGGCTGGTTCGTCTGACTGGCTCTCTCCGGTGGGACCGCCGGAAGGTCGGGAGATGTCCGGCACTTCGCGATACAGTCCATGCGTGCCCGCGCAAGCTGTCGTCCTGCGGCGGACCGTTTTTGGGCTCGTGCTCGCCTTTGCGTCCGGGCTCGTCGCGCGCGAGGCGCAGGCGGGAGGCTTCGACATCCCCGACAACGGGACGCAGGCGCTCGGGCGCGGCGCGGCGTTCGTCGCGAAGGCCGACGATCCGACGGCGATCTACTGGAACCCGGCCGGCCTCGCGCGGCAGCGCGGCACGCGGCTCCTCTTCGACGGCAACCTGTACCTGCACTCGTTCGAGTACCGGCGCATCGGGACCTACCCCGACGATCCGCAGAACCCCGAGACGCCTTGGGCGAACAAGGAGTTCCCGGCGACGACGAACTCGGCGGGGCCGTTCGCGCTCCCGTTCTTCGCCGCCGCGAGCGACTTCAACTACTTCGAGCGCGTCACGTTCGGCCTCGGCGTCTTCGCGCCGTCGATGATCGGCAACCGCACCTTCCCGCTCGGCGTGGAGGAGAAGCCGGCCCCGTCGCGCTACGACTACGTCCAGTCGCGGTCGTCTTTCTACATGCCGACGGGCTCGGTCGGCATCCGCGTGACGCCCTGGCTCGACCTCGGCATGTCGGCGCATCTGGTGCTCGGCCGCATCGATCAGACGAGCATCCTCTACGCCGACGTCGACAAGACGGCGTGCAAGAACGTCGAGTACTACCGCTGCGACTCGCGCACGACGTTGCAGGCGCAGGGCACGGGCTTCGGCGCGACGTTCGGCGCGATCATGCGCTGGAAGCCGAACTACGCGTTCGGCCTCTCGCTCCGCACGCCGGTCACGATCAACGCCACGGGCGTCATCATCCCCGAGGATCCGGAGGCGGGGAACAAGCTGCCCGATCAGTCGAACGCCACGTACGGCACGCAGCTCCCGCTCCTGTTGAAGGCGGGCGCGCGCTACATCGGGATGGATCAGGACTTCGAGCTCTACGACCTCGAGCTCAACCTGGTCTACGAGGGGTGGGGGAGCGCGCAGGGGGCGGGGCCGATCGTGCAGGCGGAGGAGCTCGGCGACTTCGGGCCGCTCGAGCAGACGATCTTTCACGGCTACAGGAGCACGTTCGGCTTGCGCGCGGGCGGCTCGTTCAACGTCGACACGGGCGAGGGCATCGTCTCGCTCCGCGGCGGCGCGTACTACGACGGGTCGGCGACGACGTTCGAGACCACGCGCATCGACGTCGACACGCTCACGAAGGTCGCGGGCACGTTGGGCATCGGCTACCGCTACAGCGGCTTCCAGGTCGACGTCGGCTACGCGGCGGTGGCGTCGGCGCCGCGCGTCGTCGGCGTCGGCGGCGCGATCTTCCCTTCGAACCCGTTCGAGAGGGGTGAGAGCACGGGGCCGGGCGGCGACTATGGCCCGGTCAACCAGGGCGCGTACCGCGGCTTCACGCACATCCTCTCGCTCGGCGTCACCGTCACGATCGACGCGTTCCTCGGCCGTCCGCGCCCCATCAGTTATGGCAACGCGTGGGAGCCCAACTTCGCCGGCGCCCAGACCGAGGCGGACACGAAGCGCCTCGACGACGAGCGCCGCAAGAAGAAGCAGATCGAAGAGGAGAAGATCCGAGACGACAAGAAGAAGCCGGACGACGACGACGACGACAAGAAGAAGCCGGACGACGACGACAAGAAGAAGCCGGACGAAGACACGAAGAAGAAGCCGGACGAGGACACGAAGAAGAAGCCGGACGACGACGACAAGAAGAAGCCGGACGACAAGAAGAAGCCGAAGCCTCCCCCGCCGGACGAGGAGGAGGAAGAGGAGGAAGAAGAGGAGGAGCCTCCGAAGAAGCCCCCGCCGAAGAAGCCGGACCCGCCGGAGGTCAAACCCCCGCCGCCTCCGCCTCCTCCGCCGCCGCCCCCCCCCAAACCGCCAACCAAGCGCAAGGAGTGGTGGGAGGAGCCCGGCTAAGTCCGAGCGCGACCTCGCGGTCGTGATCGCGCGCTGCGGCCGAGTTGCGGGGCGGATCGCGTCTCCAGTGCGCGCCTTGGGGGGTCCCGCCTTGCGCGGGCGTGGAAGTGCGATATGCCACTACATACTCCTCGGGGGGTGACGTTGGCCCGTTAGCAAGCTGACGTGATGGCGGGGGGAACGAAAAAGGTGACTTGTTTTAGTGGGTTGGCGGGTTGGCGGGTTGGGCTTGGTG
Source organism: Labilithrix sp. (assembly GCA_019637155.1). Taxonomy (NCBI): domain Bacteria; kingdom Pseudomonadati; phylum Myxococcota; order Polyangiales; family Labilitrichaceae; genus Labilithrix; species Labilithrix sp. The sequence continues at coordinate 49,260 of JAHBWE010000022.1, forward strand.
CTTGCATGGGGCATGACGCCCTGATTTCTATCGGCTGTTCGTGTTCGTGGAGCTCCGAATGAAGCGTTCCTCTCTCCTGTCGGCGGTGTTGGTCGGTTTGTCGCTGACCTGTGCCGGCGTGGCCGCTGCCGCTCCGCCTGCCGGCGCGGACAAGACGGAAAAGGTCGCGGGCCAGCGCATGATGGCGCAGGCAGACCAGCCGCTGAACCAGCAGGCGACGGATCCCGCGTCCGGCGGCTCGAACGCGCCGTCGCCGAGCGGCGCGCCCGGCGGCCCCGCGCAGCCGGCGGTCACGGTCGGCACCCCCGCGCCAGACAGCAGCGGCGCGCCGACGTCCGACACTCCGCAGGCGGCCGCGGCCGCCGCGGCGCCGAAGCCCAAGCCGCGTCCGTTCGCCGGATCGTCGCTCTTCCTCCAGCAGAGCATGACGACGAACACGGTCTTCCGCGGGCAGACGCAGTACGCGAACCCCACCATCGAGACCGCCGCCATCATCGGCCCGCGCTTCGCGATCACCCCGGCGCTCCAGCTCCGCGCGCGTCTCGTCGCCAGCTACGAGTGGACGAACAACGACGGCAACACGTACGCGCACGAGCCCGTCCTCAGCGACACGACGCTGCAGCTCTTCTACCGGAAGATCCCCTCCTTCGCCGGCATCATGCCGAACCTCGCGCTGAGCGTCGGTCTGCCGACGTCGAAGGGATCGCGCGCGCGCACGCTCGTCGCGGCCCCCGGCGCGATGCTCCAGCTCGTTCGCGGCTTCGAGAACGTCCTCGGCGGCGACCTGATGCTGCTCTCGAACTTCACGTACACGCACCCGCTCTACACGTCGCGCCAGCCGGTGACGATCGACGATCGGCCGTACGCGCTCCAGTGCGTGGGCGGCAGCGGGTGCACCGATCTGCTGTCGGGGATGATGAACATCTCCGACACGCTCTCGTACTCGCTCATCGTCGTGCAGGAGTGGGGGCACTTCAGCCCGGGCCTCGCGTACATCGGCGGCTCGCAGTGGGCGTACCGCCCGCCGCAGACGGTGAACCCGGTCGACGGCACGCTCCTCGCGCAGAACTCCGACGCGACGAACGTCCGCCAGTCGCACTATTTCGCGGCGTGGCTCGACTACAACTTCGCGTCCTGGATCACGGGCGAGATCGGCTACTACGCCGCGACCGCCGGCATCGGCTTGAGCGGCACGCGCTCGAACCCGATCTTCGAGCGCTACCAGGACACCCGCGTCTACCTCGGCGCGTCCATCCAGCTCGACAACCTCGTCAAGGCGCTCCAGGGCTCCGACAACGGCGAGGCCGGCGTCATCCGCGCGAAGAACAACAAGGCGCCGATCATGACGTTCTGATCGACCGCGCGAATCGGCGTATAACCGGCGCGTGCGCGTGCGCCTGAGCCTGAGCCAGCGTCGGTGGGACGTCGTCTGTCTCGTCCTCGCGCTCGGGCTCGCGGCGTACATCTGCTGGAAGAACGCGATCCTCGCGAGCCGCATCGTCGACGGCCAGCACTGGTTCTACCTCGACGACGACATGATGATCTCGATGCGCTACGGCCGGAACCTGGCCGAGGGGCACGGGCTCGTCTGGAACCCCGGCGAGCGCGTCGAGGGATACACGAACTTCCTGTGGACGATGGTCATGGCCGGCGTCCACAAGCTCGGCGCGCAGGACCGCACCGCGTCGCTCTGGATGCGCGTCGTCGGCTTCGTGCTCCTCGGCGGATCGCTCGCGCAGATGCTCCGCGTCTTGCGGGCGCTCTCGCCGCGGAGCCTCCTCGCGCCGCCGGTGATGTTCCTCGCGACGCTGTTCTGCGCCGACGTGATGTGGTGGTCGGCGTGGGGGTTCGAGACGTCGCTCCTCACGTTCCTCTTCCTCACCTTCGTCGCGTCCGTCCTCCACGATCCGAAGAGCATCGTCGCGTGGGTCGCGCTCTCGCTCGTGCCGCTCACGCGCGCCGACGGGCTCCACCTCTTCCTCTCGTGCGCCGTCGTCGGTCTCGTGCTCGTGCCCGAACGCAAGGACGCCCTCGTGCGCGCCGCGCTCGCCGCCGTCCCGGTCGTCCTGCACCTCGCGTTTCGCCGCGTCTATTACGGCGAGTGGTTCCCCAACACGTATTTCCTCAAGGTCTACCTCCTCGAGGACCCGGGCGAGCGCGGCTTCGTCTACGCGCGGAGCTTCGTCTTCACGTACCCGATCCCGCTCGCGCTCGCGGCGGCCGGCGCGGTCGCGATCGCGCGGCGCGATCGGCGCGCGCTCCTCTTCTTCCTGCTCGTCGGCGGGACCCTCGCCTACGTGTCGCGGACCGGCGGCGACATGATGGGCAACTTCCGCTTCTGCGCGCACTTGATGCCGCTCGTGTTCGTGTTCGCCGCCGCCGGCATCGCGCACGTCGTGCAGCATCGCGCCGGACGGTGGGCGTGGGCGACCGCGCTCCTCGTCGCGACGGTCCCGCTCCAGAAGCCGCTCGAGCGCGTCATCGCCTTCGACGGCAACGGCGACCCGCGCGAGCAGATCGTCGTCGCGAGCCTCGTGAACAAGAACGCGCTCCCCGACGCGTCGATCGGCGTCATCGCCGCGGGCATCGTCCCGTATTTCACGCGTCGCTACGCGGTCGACGTCCTCGGCAAGAGCGACAAGCACGTCGCGCGGCTCAAGCCGTGGCCCGGCGCGATGGTCGGGCACGGCAAGCTCGACCCCGCCTACAGCCTCGGCGCGCGGCGGCCCGACCTCGTCGTCTCGTGCCGCAACCTCCACTACGCGAGCCAGCTCAAGGCCGGGAACCGGAACCACGATCCCGTCTACAGCTTCCTCTCGTCGTACGCGTTCATCGATCTCTACCGGCCGTTCCCGATCCACGAGGACTTCACGACCGGCACGACCGCCCTCTACACCCACGCCGGATCGCGCGAGGCGCAGCGCCGGCACTGGAAGAGCGTCGGCGTCGGCTCGTGGCCGCCTCCGGCCCCCTGGCCGTAGGTCCGCCGCCGCGGTAAGACGGCCGGCATGGACATCTCGAAAGAGCTCGCCGCCCTCGACCTCGACCCGAAGACCTTCGAAGGCGGGAGCCTCGTCGCTCGTTCGCCGATCGACGGCTCGGTCACCGCGAAGGTCGCGGAGCACGACGCCGCCGGCGTGGACGCCGCGATCGGCCGCGCGCACGCCGCGTTCCGGGAGTGGCGCACCGTGCCTGCCCCGCGGCGCGGCGAGCTGATCCGCCTCTTCGGCGAGGAGCTGCGGAAGGAGAAGGAGAGCCTCGCGAGCCTCGTCACGATCGAGGCCGGCAAGATCGTCGCCGAGGCGCGCGGCGAGGTGCAGGAGATGATCGACATCTGCGACTTCGCCTGCGGGCTCTCGCGCCAGCTGTACGGCCTCACGATCGCCTCGGAGCGGCCGGGCCATCGGATGGCGGAGACGTGGCATCCCCTCGGCGTCGTCGGCGTCATCAGCGCGTTCAACTTCCCCGTCGCGGTGTGGGCCTGGAACTTCGCGCTCGCGATCGTGTGCGGCAACTCCGTGGTGTGGAAGCCGTCGGAGAAGACGCCGCTCACCGCCGCCGCGTGTCAGGCGCTCTTCCTGCGCGCGGTGCACCGCTTCGGACCGACGCCGCTCGGGCTCTCGGAGGTGGTGCAGGGCAAGGCCGCGGTCGGCGAGCGCCTCGTCGACGACAAGCGCGTCGCCCTCGTCAGCGCGACCGGCTCGACGCGGATGGGCCGCGCGGTCGGTCCGCGCGTCGCGGCGCGCTTCGGCCGCACGCTCCTCGAGCTCGGCGGCAACAACGCGATGATCGTCGCGCCGAGCGCGGACCTCGAGCTCGCCACCCGCGCGGTCCTCTTCAGCGCGGCCGGCACCGCAGGGCAGCGCTGCACCTCGCTCCGTCGCCTCATCGCGCACGAGAGCGTGAAGGCAGCGCTCACCGAGCGCGTGGCGAAGGCGTACGCGCAGATCCGGATCGGCGATCCGCGGGAGGCCTCCACCCTCGTCGGCCCGCTCATCGACGCGGGATCGTTCGAGGCGATGCAGTCGGCGCTCGCGCGCGCGAAGGCGGAGGGCGGCGAGGTGATCGGCGGCGAGCGCGTGGCGGTCGCGGGGTGCGACGGCGGCTTCTACGTGAAGCCCGCGATCGCGAAGATGCCGGGCCAGACCGCGGTCGTGAAGGAGGAGACGTTCGCGCCGATCCTCTACGTGATGAGCTACAAGGAGCTCGACGAGGCGATCGCGATGCAGAACGACGTGCCGCAGGGCCTCTCGTCGTGCATCTTCACGAACGACCTCCGCGAGGCGGAGCGCTTCGTCGCCCCCGACGGGAGCGACTGCGGGATCGCGAACGTCAACATCGGCCCGTCCGGCGCCGAGATCGGCGGCGCGTTCGGCGGCGAGAAGGAGACCGGCGGCGGCCGCGAGTCCGGCTCCGACAGCTGGCGCAGCTACATGCGCCGCGCGACCAACACGATCAACTACTCGAAGGACCTCCCGCTCGCGCAGGGGATCGTCTTCGCGTGAGGAAGCTCGCCGGCGCCGCGGTCGCGCTGATCGTCGCCGTCGCCGCGGCGTGCGGCGACGATCCCGAGCCGGCGCCGGTGCGCCACCCGAACCCGTGCAAGCCGCCGCCGCTGCCCGGCGCGGCGAGCATCGATCTCGTCCCCGCCTTCGGCGGCGCCACGCTCGCGCGGCCGGTCGAGCTCGTCGCGGGGCCGGGCGGCCGCTTCTACGCGCTCGAGCAGTCGGGCCGCGTCCGCGTGCTCGACGACGGCGGCGCCGCGGCCACGCCGGCGTACGACGTGACCGCGCGCGTGACGGGGACGGGCGAGGCGGGCCTCCTCGGGATCGCGTTCGATCCGAAGTTCGCCGACAACGGCTTCGTGTATTTGTATTTTACATTGAACTACACGACGCCGAAGCCGGGCTTCGTCTTCCAGGACGTCCTCGTCCGCGTACAGAGCAAGGACGGCGGGCTCACCTTCGATCCGGCGACGGAGAAGGTGCTCCTCGCGCTCGACGATCCGTTCGACAACGGCAACGGCGGGCGCATCGTCTTCGGGCCCGACGGCTTCCTCTACGTCGGCGTCGGCGACGGCGGGAGCCGCGGCCCGACCGAAGCGGCGAACAACAAGAACGCGCAAGACACGAGCTCCCTCTTCGGGAAGATCCTCCGCATCGATCCGTCGAAGGGCGAGCCGTACGCGATCCCGCCCGGCAACCCGTTCGCGAACGGCGGCGGCCGGCCCGAGATCTGGGCCTACGGCCTCCGCAACCCGTGGAAGTTCAGCTTCGATCGCGAGACGGGCGAGCTCTGGGCCGGCGACGTCGGCGAGCGCCGCGCGGAGGAGATCGACCTCATCGTCCCCGGCGGCAACTACGGCTGGAACGTGCGCGAGGGGAGGAGCTGCTTCTCCGATCCGAGCTGCCCCGACGCCGGGTTCCTCGATCCCGTCGTCGAGTACGCGCGGAGCGAGGGCATCAGCATCGTGGCGGGCTTCGTGTACCGCGGCGCGAAGGTCCCCTCGCTCGCGGGCAAGCTCCTCTACGGCGACTTCGGCAACGGCAACATCTGGAGCGCCGACGCGGGCTCCGCGCAGGGCACGCTCGTGAAGGCGAGCGGTCTCCAGATCTCCTCCTTCGCGGAGGGCCCCGACGGCGAGCTCTTCGTGCTCGATTATGGGAGCGGCGCCGTCTCCGCCATCGTCCCCGCCGCCGCTGCGCCCGCGCCGGTCGCTCCCGCGTCGACCTCGCTCGCCGCCACCGGCTGCCTCGATCAGGCGGCGGCGATCTCGTACGACGTCGCGAGCCCGCTCTGGTCCGACGACGCGGACAAGCAGCGCTGGCTCTTCGTCGCCGACGGCGAGAGCATCACCGTGGGCGACGACGGCGACTTCGACGTGCCGCCCGGCAGCACCGCGGTGAAGACGTTCAGCTTCGGCGGGAAGAAGGTCGAGACCCGCCTCTTCGCGCGTTACGAAGACGGGACCTGGGCGGGGTGGTCGTACGAGTGGAGCGACGATCAGAAGGACGCGGTGCTGCTCGAGGGCGCGAAGACGAAGCCGCTCGCCGACGGCAAGACGTGGACGTTCCCGTCTCCGAGCGACTGCTTGCGCTGCCACACGCAGGCGGCGGGCTTCACGCTCGGCCTCGAGGCGCGGCAGGTCGAGCCGCGTCCGTTCACGCCCTACCTCGCCGCGCCGATCGACAAGGCCCGGTTCCCCACCTTCGCGCGCGACGACGGACGCGCGTACCTGCACGCGAACTGCTCCGGCTGCCATCGCCCCGGCGCGAGCGCGGGCGCGGCGACGATGGACCTTCGCTTCGATCGCTCGGTCGCGGAGATGAACGTGTGCAACCAGGACGCGCGCGCCGGCTTCGGCGGGTCCGCCGACCCGAACCTGAAGCTCGTCACGCCGGGCGCGCCCGAGCGCTCGATCCTCTTCGCGCGGATGGTCGGCTCCGAAGAGGAGACGCGCATGCCGCCGATCGGGCGGACGATCCCGGACCCCTCCGGCACCCTCGCGGTGAGCAACTGGATCCAGTCGCTCGGCGGCGGCTGTCCTTAACGACGCGGCGTCGGGCCGACCGGCTTCTTCGGAACCGGCGGCGGCGCGGGCGGCTTCGAGCCGGACTCGGCGCCGATCGCGGGCGCCTCGCCCCAGTCGAGGCCGGAGGGCTTCGGCGCCGGCGGCTCGGACGCGCCCCAGCCCTCGCCCGACGCGGGCGCCGACTCGTTGCCGAGCATCTCCATCATCTTCGCGCGCGCCTCGACGAGGTTCGGGCTCTCCGTCGTGCCGCCCCAGAGCGCTTGCTCCTGCGTGCTCGTGAGGCTCGGCGTGCTCGGCGGATCGTCGTCCGCCGCGTCCACCGCGGGGACGTCCGGGATCGCGATCGGGAAGCCGGAGTCGCTCTTGAGCTGGCTGCCGGCCTCGGGCTTCGGCGCGGCGCTGCGCGCGGCGGGCGCGGGCTCCGGCTTGGGCGCGGCGGCCTCCGGCGCTTCGGGGACGAGCTCTGCCTTCCTCGCGAAGGCGTCGAGCGCGAAGAGGAGCGCGTCTTGCGCCGTCTTCGCGAGGATCGTCTCCCAGCCGATCGCGCCGACGAGGCCGGCGGGGCTGCCGTCGCCCGTCTCGTGCAGCTTCCGCATCCACGCGACGACCTGGTCCTTGCTCAGCGTGTCGCAGACGACGTCGGTGCCCTTCAGCTTCCCGCCGCGGCCCTGCACGTTGGCGAAAAACCAGCGATCGTCGATGATCTCGAGCTCGCGCGCGGTGTGGAGCGCCTTCTGGATCGCGACGCCGGTGAGCTTGCCGTGGCGCCAGAACGACCACCAGTCCGCGAGGCCGACCCAATCGACGAGGATCTGCGCGGTCACACCTTCTTCGAAGATGGCCTCGTCGATGTCGCCTGCGACGAGCGCGTCGTGCACGACGTGCTGGACCTTCGCGTCGTCGTCCTTGAGCGCGGCCTTGCCGCCGCGGATCCCCCACTGTGAAAGGATCGGACCGCGGACCTCGTTGGGCATCAGGTGGAACAGCTTGTCGTTGGCCTGGCTGTCGTCGTACGGGAAGAAGGTCGCGACGAGCTCGCGCGCCGTTCGGACGCGGCCGGCCTCCGTGCGGCGATGCTCTTCCATCGCCAGACAGAACTTGGTCACGGCCTGGGTGCGATCGTTCTTCGTCTTGGCCACTCGACAAGGGTACACCTCGAAATGAGCGCCGGCCGATGAGAAAATCCGTGGTGCTCGCGCTGGTCGCCCTCGCCGGGTGCGCGTCGGAGCCGAAAAAGCCGGCCGAAGCCGCGCTCGAGGTCCCGAAGCTGGGCGGCGATGCCGCAGCCGCCCCGCGCGAGGAGCGCGGCGGTGTCAGGTTCGGGCGAGAGAACGCGCGCGTCGGCCAGCGTCTCCGGACGCGCGTGGTGGCGAAGAGCAGCTGGCGGAACCCGCAGCAGGAGCTCGAGACGACGGTCTACGAGTCGGAGTACACGATCGAGGTGCTCGCCGTGCTCGGTCCGGCGCCGTCGCGCGTCCGCATCGACTTCACGAAGAACCTCACCTTCGAGATGGGGCAGCCCTCCGCGACCGTCATCGACGGGAAGGCGTACGTCGTGAGCGTCGAGTCGCCCGCGGTCGTCGACGCGACGACGGGGTTCGTCCCGTCGCCGGACGAGATCGCGCGCGTGACCGACGTGCTGCCGGACCTCGGGACGCGCGCGCAGGTCGATCAGGTGCTCCCCGACGACGCGATGCGCATCGGCGAGAGCCGCGACGCGCTCGCGGCCGCGATCACGCGCATCCTCCACCCGCGTCACTGGTCGCACGAGCGCGGGACCGCGGTGCTGACGCGCGCCGACGCGACGCACGCGTTCTTCGAGGTCACGCTCGAGGCGCGGAGCACGAGCTCGGGGATGACGATGGCGGTCCACGGGCAGGCCCGCGTCCGCCTCTCCGACGCGCGGCTCGACGGCTTCCAGCTCCGCGGCAAGTTCGCCCGCCCGAACGGCGAAGAGGGCGACCTCGAGCTCTCACGCGAGGTGTTCTGAGTCCCGGTGGGCTCCCTCTGCGGGGGGTCCGGGGGCGTCGGAGCGCGCCCCCGGCGCGCGGAGAAACCCCTCTCAAGCAAAAAGCCAGCGGCGCAGGAAGAGGACCTCGAGGCACGAGAGCACGAGGAACGGGCCGAGCGGGACGCGCATGCCGAGCGCTCCGTCGATCTCCTCCGCCGCCATCGGATCGTCGGCGAGGACCGCCTTCGCCTCCTCGTCGCCCGCCTCCGCCGCCGCCCGCAGCTTCGCGATGTCGGCGCGCACGCTCTCCGGCACCGCGTACGTGACGCCGAGCGCGCGCATCACGAGCGCGACGAGCACCGACTGGAGCGCCGCCGCGACGAGCACGAACATCGCGCCCTCCGGCCCGTGCCACGCGCCCGCCGCGATCACGAGCTTGGTGTCGCCGGTGCCCGCGCCGCTGATCCCGCGGAGGCGGTTGTAGATCGCCTTCGGGACGTGCGCGATGACGAGCCCGAGGACCGCGCCCGCGATCGCGCCGGCGATCCCGACGTGGCGGAGCGGCGACGAGAGGAGCGCGACGATCGCGACGCCGAAGGTCAGCTCGTTCGGGAGGATCATGTGCTCGTGGTCGATCGCCGCCGCGACGAGCACGGCGACCGCGAGCAGCACGTTGACGCCGAAGAGCACGCCGCGGTGCCACGCCGCGACCGCGGTCGCTTCCGCGAGGAGATGCGCGATCCCGGCCGCGACGAGGGCGGAGAGCACGACGAGCACGGCGTTCCGCCGCTGGCGCGCCGCCGCCGGCGCGTGGATCGTGATCTCGTAGCGGGTCGGGAGGTAGTCGGCGAGCTTCCCGCCGAGGGCGCCGAGGACGGCTCCGATCAGCGCGGCGACGAGCAGGAGCACGCGCCCATGCTACCGCTACCCGCGTCGAGCGCGCGCGAGGATGGCGGAGCGCGCGAGGCCGACGAGGCGGGCGGGGGTGTAGAGCGGCTCCGGCTCCCAGCGCTTTCCGTAGACGAGGTAGGCGCCGGTCGCGCGCTCCATCGGGAGGTTCGCCTCGATCGGGTAGTACTTGTTGTGCTTGTCGACGAGCGCGTTCAGCTTGTCGAGGTCGAGCGCGGTGGCGGCGGAGATCAGCCCGAGCTCGATCTGCTGGAGCGTCTTCTTCTTCGCGACGAGCGTGTCGTAGAGCTCGACGAGCTCCTTCACGTGGCGCGCCTCGTCGTCCTCGATCTTGCGCTTCCGCGCCGCCCAGGAGGGGACGCCGATCGTGAGGGCGCGGATGCGCTCGTCGGTCGTGAGGGTGAAGTTCTTGATCGGGTCTGCGCTGTTCAACGCCGTCGGCCGATCGCTGTCGCGCTTCACTCTCTCAACGTAGGGTGCGACGCGCCGAGAGCAAGCCCGGCCGGAAAACTTGGCCGTTCGCGCGCGAGCGGCGCACCTTCGGCGCATGCGTAACGCCAGCTCGGATCGTCGCTCTCCCGCCTCCACCTCGTGCGCCGTCTGCGGAGAGGTCGACGCGCGCGTCCTCTCCTTCACGCGCCTCCAGGACGGCGAGCGCGTCACCGTCTGCGGCTCGCACAAGACCGCCCATCACCGCTCGGGCGTGATCGCCTCCTCGGTCGACGAGCTGAAGAAGCTGACCGCCGATCGCCGCGCGTCTTAGCGCGGGCCCCACTGCTGCGGCTGCTGCTGCCACTGCTGCGGTTGCGGCTGCGGCTGCCACGGGTTGGGTTGGCCGGGTTGCCAGGGTTGGGGCTGGGGGACGGGGCGGCCCAGCTTGCGGGAGACCTCGGCGCGGAGCTTCGCGAGCTCCTGCCGGAGCGGGTAGATCATGTCGGAGCTCACGGTGAGCTTCCGGCCCTGCGTCGCGCGGCCGGTGTGCCACTTGCTGAGCGCGAGGCGGGCGCCGGTGTCGATGAACTTGCGGCCGGCCGCGCCGCCCCAGCCGAAGGTCGCGCGCCAGCGGCCGACCGGCGAGGTGATGAGCTCTACCTCCCACATCGTGAGGTTGCCCATCAGGACCTCGTCCTTCAGGTGGTCGCGGATGATGCGGCCCTTGCGGATGACGAGGTAGATGACGAGGCCGAAGAAGGCGAGGACGAAGAGGAACCAGAGCGGCAGCATCAGCGCGACGAGGTTGCCGGAGAGCGTCGCGGCGGTGTTCCAGACCGAGTGGAGGAACATCGCGAAGCAGTAGCCGCCGATCGGCGCGAGCCACTTGAGCCACGTCTTGTTCGTCTCGCGCGCGACGCCGAAGCCGATGCCGGTCATCGACGTGTAGAGCGGGTGCCCCCACGGCGCGAGGATGCCGCGGACGAAGAAGGTGCCGAGGAACGCGCCCTCCTTGCCGGCGAGCATCTCCGCCTTCGCCGCGTTGCCGTAGTAGAGGATGTTCTCGCAGGCGGCGAAGCCGAGCGCGGCGAACGTGGCGTAGATGACGCCGTCGACGACGCCGTCGAACTCGCGGCGCATGAAATAGAACATGAAGAAGATCGCGAACGCCTTCGTGAACTCTTCGATGACGGGGGCGCTGATGCAGGCGGAGAGCACGTCGCCCGCGCCTTTGCCGAACATCGCGGTGCCGATCGCGTCGACCATCGTGTTCACGAGCGCGGAGAAGCCGCACGCGGCGATGAAGCCCCACGCCAGCGTCATCGCGAGCGCCCACGCCGGCTCGGGGTCGTAGCGGTCGACGATCCACGGGATCCAGAGGTAGATCGCGAGCATCGGCACCGCGAAGAGCGCGCCGAGGAAGAGCGACATGAGCTCGACGTCCGCGTGCTTCGAGAAGAGCGCGGGGACGAAGAGCATCAGGACGAGGAGGCCGCCTCCGAGCAACATCCCGATGACGTAGATGGCGATGCCGATCGTGCGGCGGGTCTTCTCCTGATCTCTCGCGTGCGGAACGGCGGCCATCGGGGGGGAGCCTAACGCGAGACGCGTTTCAAGGCGCGAGGTTCGTCGTCGCGCGGAACACCACGCCGTCGCCGCCGAGCGTGTAGCGACCCGTCGCGGCGGGCACGAACACCGCCGCGCCGCGCGGCGCCGCGACGTGGCCGGCGCTGACGGAGCCCTCGGTCGTGAGGAGGATCTCCGGCCCGAACGTGGTCCGCACCACCGGCGCGGAGACCACGATACGGGAGAGGCGGAACTCCTTCGCGGGCGTGTCGTAGACGTGCTCGCACGCGTCGACCTCGCGCGGGCGCAGCACCTTCGCCGGGCCGGCCTCGAAGTCGAGGCATCGGAGCAGCGCGGGGACGTCGACGTGCTTCTTCGTGAGCCCGCCGCGCAGCACGTTGTCGGAGCTCGCCATGATCTCGACGCCGGTGCCTTCGACGTATGCGTGCAGATTCCCCGCATCGAGGTAGATCGCGTCGCCGGCCTCGAGGTGCACGAGCTCGAGGAGGAGCGCGCTCACGACGCCGACGTCGCCGGGGTAGAGCTTCGCGAGGCGCTCCGCGAGCGCGCGCTCGCGCGGGAACTTCGGCGACGGCAGGCTGCACGCCGCGACGACGCTCTCGACGATCGGTGCGCGCTTCTCGGCGGGCATCGTCATCAGGAGGCGGAACGTCTCGGCGAGGCCCTTCGCGTCGCGCGCCGCGCGGAGGGGCGCGAGCGCGCCGTCGAGCGCGCGCACGGCGAGGTGATCGAACAGCGCGATCGTCGCGTCGATCGCGCGGAACCCCGAGAGCGCGTCGAACGGACCGAGCGCGCAGAGGAGCTCCGGCTTGTGGGACGGGTCCTTGTAGTTGCGGTGCGCCGCCTCGCGGGGGACGCCGCGCGCCTCTTCGTCGGCGAAGCCGGCCTTCGCTTGCTCCATCGTCGGGTGCGCCTGGAGCGAGAGCGGCTCGCTCGCGGCGAGCACCTTCAAGAGGAAGGGGAGGCGCGGTCCGAACGCGCGGATGGCGGCGGCGCCGAGCTCGCGCTCGGGCTCGCGCGCGATGATCGCGTCGAGCGTGTGCTTCACGCCGTCGCGCGAAGCCTTCGACGGGGCGACGGGATGGGCGCCCATCCACAGCTCCGCCTCGGGACCGTCGCTCGGCGAGGCGCGCCCGGAGAGGGAGGCGATCGCGGTGCGCGATCCCCACGCGTACGGCATCACGGTGCAGTCGAGGAGGTCCACGGCGGTCATCGGGCGCGGGCGCGGACTAGGTGGTTGGCGGTGATGAGTTGCTTGCGCCACTGGCCGTAGGCTTTGCCCTTCGATTCGAGTCGCTGCATCGCGTGCTCGATGCTGGGCTCGATCGGCTCGGGGACGGCGTCGCGGAGCGGCGTGCCCGGGAGCGGCATGAAGGCGTGCGAATGGATGCGCGCGCCCATACCGACGAGGCGATCGGCGAGCTTCATCGACAGGACGCGGTCGGGCTCGGTCTCGCCGGGGAGGCCGAGCAGGAAGTCGACGTCGGGCTGGAACCCCGCCGCGACCGTGAGCTCCACCGCGCGGATCACGTCGTCGACGGTGTGGCCGCGTCGCGTCGCCTCGAGCACGCGATCGGAGCCGGACTGGCCGCCGATGACGAGCGTCTTGTTGTCGACCCAGCGCGCGAGGACGGCGAGCGACTCGACGGTGACGTGCTCGGGGCGGATCTCGGAGGGGAAGGTGCCGAAGAAGATCTTCGCCTCCGCGCCCGCGCCTTCGCGCACGGTGCGGAGGAGCGCGTCGACCGCGGCGAGGTTCGGCTCCGTGCCCTCCGATCCGTACGAGAGCGACGTCGGCGTGAGGAAGCGCACGAAGCGTGAGCCGGAGAGCGCCATCTGGTCGATGTTCGCGCGCACGTTCTCGATGCTGCGATGGCGGAACCGCGCCTTGAACATGTACGGCGTCTGGCAGAACGAGCACGCGTAGACGCAACCGCGCGTGATTTCGAGCGCGTTCCACTTCTTGTATCTTGCATTGAATGCGGGGTACGCGTCGAGCGGATGCCGCTCGCCGGGGCCGTGCGAGACGAGGCGTCCTTTGTCGAGGTACGCGGTGCCGGTGAAGCCGCGGAGCTCGACGCCGCGGTTCAGCGCGTCGACGAGGGTGACGATCGTGTGCTCGCCCTCGCCGATCGCGACGAGGTCCCACCCCGCGTGGAGCGTGGCGAGCGGCTCCGCCGTCGCGTGCACACCGCCGGCGACGTGCAGCGCGGCGTCTCCCGTCGCCGCCCGCACCGCGGCGAGCTCCTTCGCCGCTTCGTCGAAGTCGGGCGAGTAAAACGACCACAACACGAGCGGCCGCCCGGCGCGACCCGCGGCGCCGGGCGCTTGCGTCGCGGCTGCGCGGATTGCGGTGATGAGCTCGCTCGTGCTCTTTGCGAAGGTGATCGGGCTGCCGGCGGTGTGGGGGTCTGCGTCGAGCGCGGCCGTGACCACGTTCAACGCGACGGTCCCCGACCGCACGTGATGCGCGAGGATCGGCGTCACGCCTCAGCCTGTCTTCTTGCGCTCGGCTTCGGCGGTCGCGGACGTGGCGGCTTTCACGATGCCGGGGCGTTCGACGCCGACCTCGATCATGCCCTGGCCTTCGCAGCGCGGGCACACGTACTCCTCGTCGTCCCACGCGCTGCCGGCGCGGCCGAACGGACCGCCGCCGGCGCCACCGCAGGAAGGACAGGGGACACGCTCGGAGCCCGGGACCATCGCCGATCAACCTACCACGCGGGCCCGCGGGGAGCCCAATCAGCTGCCGAGCGCCTTCAAAAGCGCGTTGCGGGCGGCCGTTCGCACCAGCGCGGCCGTGGCGCGGTCGCTCGTGTCCGGATCGATGCGGAGCACCTCCGCGCCGACCGCGACGCAGCGATCGTTCAGCGTGTCGAACTCGTGCGCCGGCATCAGCGTGCTCACGACGATGAGCTGCGGCATCGTCACGGGGATCCGCTCCGCCGCCGCGGCGACATGCCCGACGCGAAGGACCCGAATCGCGCCATCGGCAAGCACCTGTTGGCACATCTCGGCAAGATCATCCGAGAGACCGACGAGGATCGCAGTCGGCGTCGCGATCCTCTGCATGGTCGAGCGCAGCACCCCACGGTTCATAGTCCGAAAGCTCAGAATCCTCAACGTCGTGGCCCGCGCGTGCGTCTCTGAGGTGGAGCCTCGGGTCCAAAGTCGCATGTGCAACTGGACCCAAGAAGCCGCGCCAACGGTCCCGTCCCGAGCGCGCAGCGCGAGTGCGACATCTGGATGTGCAACCCGGCGCCCCTCGTCGCGGCCACGCCACGGGCCGCGAACGCCCGAGCGCCGCGTCTGGGTGGGAATCGATGTCGAGCCGCGTGCACGCCCAAACCCGCAGAAGCGCGGCAACGAGCGACCCGAGCGCATGCGGTGCCTTGTTGGGCAACCGACAGCGAAGCCGCGCGTGCCCGGGGCCCTATGCGCGTGGCTGCGTGCGCGCGAAAGCGGCCGCGCCGACGGTCATGAAGCGCCCCGAGCGCACGATCGCGGAGCATGGGTCGGGTACCGACAGCGAAGCCGCGCGTGCCCGGGGCCCCAGAAGCGGCCGCGAATGCGGGCGCGAAGCGCCCCGAGCGCTCCGCGCGAGGGCCGTGTCTGGGGTGGGGGTGTCGGGGGCGAAGCCCCCGACGTTGAGTGTGAGTCCGCCATTGCGTGGGGTGCGGCGTTGCGAGTAGCCTCGGGCGACTCCATGGCGAGCCCTTCCCTGGCCCTTCCCGGCGTGTTGTTCGTGGGAGAGGACGAGCGCGCGCGGCTCGTAGCCCACCTCGGCCCCGCCGCGGGGTGGATGATCCCGCGTGGCGTCCTCGGGTGGTCGACCGAGGTGTCGGTCGTCGCCCGCGATGCGATCACCGACTCGGTCAAGCGCGACGCCAAAATCGTGATGCCGGTCGAGCAGATCCCGACCGGCAAGTACCCGCTCGCCCACCAGGCGGCGCAGAAGAGCCCCCTCGTCGCGGTGTCGAGCCGCCTCACGCAGAAGCTCGTCGACTCCGGCATCCGCGTGCACACGGTCGGCGCCGATCGCGTGACGAGCAGCTTCTACTACCTGGCCGAGGGCGGCGGCGAAGAGCCCATCCGCATCGAGGGCGACCTCGTCGCGGCGGTCGGCGCCATGCTCGGCGACCGCGCGGACAACGCCGCGATCGAGCGCGTCCTCGACGGCCTCGTCGACCGGCTCGTGCGATCGCTCTCGAAGGACCGCGTCTCCGAGCTCTCGCTCGAGCTCGGGCACGCCCTCCCGCGCGCGGCGGCGGACGGCAGCGGCCTCCAGGACATCGATCTCGACGCCTTCGAGAAGGAGCTGAAGGGCCTCCTCGCCGCGTCCGAGAAATACACGCCGTTCCTCCAGGAAATCGCGACCAAGATCGGCGACACGAACGACCGCAAGGTCGACATCCCGCTCTACGGCGACGCGAAGAAGGTCTCGCAGGGCCCCTTCGAGCTCGAGGTCGGCAACAAGAAAGTCGCGCTCGTCACGCACGAGCGCTGGCTCGCGACCGGCCCGCTGACCGAGCCTCCGCCGAGGGCGAAGGCGGCCCCCGCGCCGGCGGAGTCGAAGCCGAAGACGCCGGAGCCGAAGCCCGTCGCCGCGAAGCCCGCGCCCGAGCCGAAGACCGTGCCGCAGCCGGCGGCGCGCACGCCGGAGCCGAAGCCGGCGGCCGCGAAGGCGGAGCCCGCGAAGGTCGAGGCGAAGCCGGCCGCACAGGCCGCGACCCCGAAGCCCGCGGCGGCGGAGATCCCGAAGCCGGCGCCCACGCCCTCTCCGAAGCCCGCGGCGGCGGAGATCCCGAAGCCGGCGCCCACGCCGGTCCCCACGCCGGAGCCGAAGCCTGAGCCCGCCGCGGCGAAGGCCGAGCCCCCGAAGGAAGAGCCGGCGCCGAAGCCCGAGCCCGCGAAGGCGGAGCCGGCGAAGGCGGAGCCCGCGAAGGCGGAGCCCGCGAAGGCCGAGCCCGCGGCCGCGGACGCGCCGAAGACCAAGACGATCCCGATCGAGAAGTCGCCCGCGACGGCGACGTCGGAGCCGGTGATTCCGAAGGCCGCGGCGACGCCGTCGACGGATTTCGCGAAAAACCCGTCTCAGCCGCAGCTGATGACCAAGGCCAAGGCCGCGGCCGAGGCGCAGCAGGTCAACCCGCGCGACGCGCGCATGGCGACGACGGCGCGGACGCCGCGAAAAGAGAAGGGGATCCCCTGGCTCTACATCATCGTCGGCCTCGCGCTCATCTTCGCCGCCGTCGGCATCTACAGCGTCCGGAAGAAGTAGGCGGCACGCGTCGGCGAGCAGCGCCGCCGCCCGCGAGCAGCGCGATCACGTGCGGCCGCGGCGGGCGTCCATTTCCGTGCGGATGGCGGCGAGGTCGGTCGGGCCCAGGGTCGCGCGTGCGGCGGGGAAGATGCGCGTCTCCTCGACGTCGATGTGCGCGCGGTAGGCGCGGATGAGCGCGTCGGCGACGGCGCCGAGCTCCTTCCAGAGGTCCGCGCTCGGGTCGAGGCGGCCCGCGACCGCGTCGTCGAGGCGGACCTGGAGCTTCCCATGCTCGACGTGCTCGTCGGTGAGGCGCGCGAGGTCGGCGGCGAGCTCGGGGCGGCCCTGCAGACGCGGAAAGAGCGAGCGATCCTCGTCGTCTTCGTGGCGCTTGATCTGGCGCGCGAAGAAGGCCGCGACGTCGGCGACCGTCTCGAGGTCGTGGGCGTCGACCGCTTCACCGAGCGCGGCGCAGGCCTCCTCGAGGCGCCGGTGACAGCGTTCGAGCTGAGCAAAGGGATCGATCGCTTCGTCACGGGGCATGAGCTTCGCGTAGCCGAATTCGTGGTAAGGAAAAAGTCTCACACCCGGTGTCCGCTTCCTTGTACGCCATGTTCCGCCGCATCGTCGGAGGGTTGGTCGACGCCGCCGGACGCCGCCCCGCCCTCGTCCTCGCCCTCGCGCTGATCTTCATGGTCGGCTCGTGGAGCTACGCGCGGAAGCTGGAGCTGCGATCGGACTTCCTCGAGCTCCTCCCGCGCGACTCCCCCGGCTTCAAGGCCTTCGAGCATCAGCTCGGGCGCGTCGGCGGCGGCGCCACCTTCCTCGTCGTCGTCGAGTCGCCCGATCGCGCCGCGAACGAGAAGTTCGTCGACGAGATCTCCGGCGACCTCGAGAAGCAGGCCACGAAGCGGAAAGAGTGCGTCGCCGCGTGCGGCCCCGACGACGGCGCGTGCAAGGCCGCGTGCGGTCCCGACTTCATCTCCTACGTCGAGAAAGGGACCAAGGACCTCCATAAGTTCTTCGACGAGCGGAAGTGGCTCTACGCGAAGATCAGCGACCTCGAAGAGGCCGACGAGACGCTCGACCACGAGATCGCCTACCGGAGCGGCGCGGTCGAGCGGCTCGACGTCGACGACGCGCCGTCCGCGCGCGGCCCCCCCGGAGGCGCCGGCGCCGCCGCCCCCCCACCTCCGCCGCCGCCCGCACCCGCCGCCGACGCCGGCGCGCCCGCCGAGCCCGCCGCGAACCCCCATCTCACGCTCGGGATGGACAAGTACTACTCGCGCTGGAAGAACGCGGGGCAGAAGTTCGACGACTTCCCGACCGGCTACTTCGCGAACGACGCCGGCACGATCATGGTCGTCCGCATCGTGTCCAACGCCTCCGGCACCGGCGGCTACACGGGGGACCTGTTCCTCCAGGACATGACGAAGCGCATCGCGGACATGAAGATCACCGAACGCTTCCACCCCGAGATGAAGGTGGGCTTCGCCGGCGACATCCCGAACGCGGTCGCGGAGAAGGAGTCGACGCTGAGCGAGGCGGCGTGGGCGTCGGGCATCGCCTTCCTCCTCATCCTCGCCGGCATCGTCGTCTACTACCGCTCGCCGTGGTCGCTCGTCGTCATCTCGATCCCCGCGCTGATGGGCGTCGGCGCGGCGTACGCGTTCGCGACCGCGACGTTCGGCTACGTGAACACGCCGGGCGCGTTCCTCGGCGCGATCATCCTCGGCAACGGCATCAACTACCCGATCGTCCTCTTGTCGCGCTATCGCGAGTTCCGCGCGCGGGGGATGGAGCGGGAAGAGGCGCGCCGCGAGGCGGTCCTCAACGCGTTCCGCGCCGAGCTCGTCGGCGCGTCGGTCGCGAGCATCGCGTACGGCTCGCTCACGATCACGCAGTTCCGCGGCTTCAGCCAGTTCGGCACGATCGGGTTCGTCGGCATGATCCTCGTGTGGGCCGCGATCGTGCCGGTCGTGCCGGCGCTCATCGTCGTCATCGAGTGGCTCCAGGAGCGCCTCCCGCCGTTCCTCCGCGATCCGACGTCGTCCGTCGCGCACGACGGATCGAGCGGGCCGATCATGCGCGGCATCGCGCGCGTGACCGAGCGGTGGCCGAAGCTCTTCGTCATCGTCCCGCTCGCCTTCACGCTGTGGTGCGCGGCGAAGGTCCCCACCTTCCTGAAGGACCCATGGGAGTACAACTTCTCGAAGCTCGGCTCACGCTCGTCGAAGCAGGCGGCCGGCCCCGGCGCGTGGAGCGTCAAGGCCGACAACGAGGTCTTCAAGGGCAAGCAGAACATCTCCGGCGTCCTCATCCTCGCCGACAGCGAAGAGCAGGTCCCCGAGCTCGAACAGAAGATCCTCGCCGCCGATCGCGCCGACCCGGAGGGCGCGCTCATCGAGGAGATCATCTCCGTCTATCACTTCCTCCCCGGCACGAAGAAGGAGCAAGAAGAGAAGCTCGCGGTGCTGGACCGCATCCGCGATCGCCTCACGCCGCGCGTCCTCTACGACGTCTCGCCGGAGGAGCGGATGCGCCTCACCGAGATGAAGCCGCCCGACGACCTCGCGGTCGTGGAGCCGAAGGACCTGCCGCCGCTCATCCGCCGCCGGTTCGAGGAGAACAACGGCAAGATCGGGACGCTCATGTACATCAAGTACAAGTGGGGCGTCTCGTTCTCGAACGGCAAGAACCTCCTCCGGATGGCGAAGACGACCGACAACGTCCGCCTCGACAACGGCACCGTGGTGCAGACCGCGAGCCGCTCCACCATCTTCGCGGAGATGATCCGCTCGATGGAGCGCGACGGCCCGCTCGCGACCGGCGCGTCGTTCCTCGCGGTGACGATCGTCGTCATCCTCGCGACGCGATCGCGGGTCGGCTCCTTCGCGACGCTGCTCGCGCTCTTCATGGGCGTGACGTGCCTCGTCGGCCTCGCCGCGCACTACGACATGCGTCTCAACTTCTTCAACTTCATCGCGCTGCCGATCACGTTCGGCATCGGCTGCGAATACCCGTTCAACGTGTTCGATCGCACGCGCCTCTTGAAGGGCGACGTCACCTCTGCGGTCTCGCGCAGCGGCGGCGCGGTCGCGCTGTGCAGCTACACGACGACGATCGGCTATAGCTCGATGTTGTTCTCGGACAACCAGGCCCTCCAGTCGTTCGGCCGGCTCGCGATGTGGGGCGAGATCGCGTGCGTCGTGATGGCGCTCTTCTTCCTGCCGTCGCTCTTGCATCTGTTCGGGCTGAGCAAGCACGCCTCCAAGTGAACCGAGCCCGGCCGTACCTCGCCGTCACGCTCGGGGTCACCTGCGTCACCGCGTACTTCAGCGCCGCGTACTTCCACGTCGACGAGTACTTCCAGGTCCTCGAGCTGGTGCGCTTCAAGCTCGGCGAGATCGGCGAGCCGCTCCCGTGGGAGCACGTCGAGCGGCTGCGGCCGTGGCTCCAGCCCTTCCTCTACTACTGCGTCGCGACCGCGCTCGGCGTCCGTGACACCTTCCGCCTCGCGTTCGTCGCGCGCCTGGTCACCGGCCTCGCGAACGTCGGGGCGCTCGCGTTGCTCTTGCGCACCACGCTCCCGTGGCTCGGCAGCGAGCGCGAGCAGCGGTTCCACGTCCGCGTGCTGACGTTGCTCGGGTTCTTCCCGTACCTGTTCGTGCGCACGTCGTCGGAGAGCGCGTCGATGGCGGCGCTCACGGCGGGGTTCGCGGTGCTCCTCGCGGGGGCGACGCGCGACGGCGCGCGCTGGACGGCGCCGCTCCCGCCGCGGAGCGCCGTCCTCGGCGGGTTCTTGCTCGGCCTCGCGTTCGAGCTGCGCTTCCAGACGGCGTTCGCGTCGCTCGGGATCGCGGCGTGGCTCGGCGTCGTCGCGCGGCGTCGCGCGCTCTTGCTCTTGCCGGGCGGGCTCGGCGCGGTGGTCCTCGGCGCGCTCGCCGATCGCTGGGGCTACGGCGCGTGGGAGCTCCCCGCCTGGACCTACTTCCGCGCGAACCTCCTCGAAGGCGCGGCGGGCATGTTCGGGACCGATCCGCCATTTTCTTATCTCTGGCTCACGCCTGCGAACGTGTTCCTGCCCGTCGTCGTCGCGGTGATGATCGCGGTCGCCGTCGCGTGGCGCCGGAACCTGCGCCATCCGCTCACCGCCGCGACGCTGCCGTTCGTCGTGGTCCACAACCTGATCGCGCACAAGGAAGAGCGCTTCCTCTTCCCGGTCGCGGTGCTCGTCGTCGCGCTCGTGTCGCTCACGACGAAGCCGGGGCGCTGGCTGAAGCCGCTCGCGGTCTACAGCACCGCGATGATGGCGCTCCTCGCCTTCGTGCCGCTCGGCTGGCACACCCACGTGCGGTTCACGCGCTGGGTCCACGAGCACCTGGGCGACGACTTCCACGCCGTCGCGCTCCCCGAGATCGACCTGAACCTCCCGCCGTTCCGGCCGCGCGTCTACGACGTGGAGAAGGCGGACGCGGCCGAGATCGTGCGCCGGCTCGACGCGCGCGAGGCGCGCACGTGGCTGATCGCCGATCGCCCGATCCTCACCACCGGCACCTCGCTCGACGAACGCGCGGTCCTCGTCTACTCGGAGCTCCCCGGCTACGCCGACCCCGCGTGGCGCGCCCGTGCGATGCGCTGGGTCGACGCGTACAACGCCGCCGCGCGCCCGCCGCTGCGCAAGGTCCACTACCGCAGCCTCTACCGCCTCGATCGCTGACGCGAGTGCTAACCTCGGCGGCGATGTCGGAAGGGATCTTGCTGCCGCCGGTCGCTCGCGGAACGCTCCTCGCGAAGGAGGCGCGCGTCGCGAGGCTCGGCGAGGCGCTCCCGCAGATCCGGGCCGCGCTCGCGGGCGAGGACGACGCGGTCGCGATCGAGGCCACGCTCGCGTGTTTGCTCTGGGAGACGCTCGTGCAGACCAACTGGTGCGGGTTCTATCGCCGCGTCGGCGCGTCGACCCTCGCGGTCGGTCCGTACCAGGGGACGATGGGGTGCCTCCGCATCGAGCTCGCGCGCGGCGTCTGCGGCGCCGCTGCGCGCACGCGGGAGGTGCAGCTCGTCCCCGACGTCCACGCGTTCCCGGGCCACATCGCGTGCGACGATCGCACGCGCTCCGAGCTCGTCGTGCCGGTCCTCGACGCGCAGGGCGAGCTCCGCGCGGTCCTCGATCTCGACTCGCCGCACCTCGACGCGTTCAGCCGCGAAGAGGCGGATCTCCTGTGCGGCCTCGTCCGCGACGCGCTCGCGAGCGCCCGCTTCGAATGAAGCGCCTGCTCCTCGCGCTCCTCCTCGGCGCGTGCGCGAAGAGCGCGGAGCCGGGGAGCTGCTATCGCGGGCAGGACAACGCGTGCGTCGAGTACGACGGCGCGCGCGGCGCGGCGGGCAAGCACCTCTGCGCGGGACAGACGTGGCGCGCCGGCGCGGGGACGTGCCCGCGCGAAGGGCGCGTCGGCACGTGCACGAAGAAGGACGTCACCGAGATCGTCTACGCGGGGCCGCCGAACAACTTCGGCGCCGCGAGCGCGCAGGCCGCCTGCGAGCACGGCGGCGGGGCGTTCACGGGTACTTCGCCTTGATCTCTTCGATGCAGGCCTTGTCCTTCTGGTCCTTGCAGGTCTGCTTGAGCAGGTTCACTTCGTCTGGCGACGCATGCCCTGACTTCACGACGGGGTCGAGCAGGCGCCGGACGCCCTGATGATCGCCGCGGAGCGCCGCGGCGCGCGCGAGGTCGATCGTCGACTCTTTCGGCTTCGGGGCGGGCGCGGGCGCGGGCGGCGCGGCCGGCTGCGGGTTCGGCGCGGGGGGCGCAGGGTTCATCGTGCCGCTCGTCACGTTCGTGTGCCCCGTCGGCTGCTTCGTCGATCCCGACGGCGGCGCGGAGTCGACCGGCACCGGCGCGGGCGTCGCTTCGCCCGACTTGAGGAGGTCCTCGGCCTCCTTGCGCTTCGCGGGATCGACCTTCGGATCGGCGATGACGCGGTTCAGCTGGTTGCGCCGCGCGTCGGGATCGGGCTCGACCTTCGCCTTGCGGATGATCGAGTCGGCCCACGTCGTCACGATCCAGCGGAAGTCGGGCTGCTCGCGCCAGGGCGAGGACTCGGGGATGGCGGCGATCGCGACGTGCGACTGCTCGCAGTCCTCGAGCGTGCACTTCTGCTTCGCCTCGGCGAGGATCTGCTGGTCCGTGTCGTTCACGGGAGCCGCGCCCGCGTCGAGCGCGTCCGCGTTGCTGTTGCGGTGCGAGATGATGAGCGCGGCCGCGAGCACGCCGCCGCCGATGATGAGCGCGCCGACGACGGGCAGCGCGTAGGCGCCGAGGCCCTTCCGCGGGCCGACGTTCAGGTCGACGTCGCGATCGCTGATCGCCGTGAGCTGCTGGCTCTCGTTCGGCCCCGGCACGAACACCTGGCCCGCGCCGACGAACTTGAAGCGGACGTCGCCGAGCTCGATGACGTCGCCCGCCTCGATGATGCTGCGGCGGAGCTCGACCGCGTTCACGCGGACGCCGTTCGACGATCCCTTGTCGACGATCTCGAAGCGCCCGTCGCCCAGCGCGTGCACCTCACAGTGGAGGCGCGACACCGAGTTGTGGTTGACCGAGATGGACGCGTCCTCGGCGCGGCCGATCGTCATGCGCTCGCGATCGAGCGGGTACTCGACGCCGGGGGTGGGGCCGACGAGCATGACGAGGCGGTTGGGGCGCTCGGTGAGGGTCTGCCCGCGGTACGCGGTGGCGATCGGGATCGTCGCCTTCGCGTCGCTCGGGTCGATGCTCGTGATCGGGATCGTCGCGTTCTCGAGCGTCGCCTGCGCGGCGTCGTCCTGGAGGACGATGCGGTAGTCGCCGATCTGGATGAGGTCGCCGTTCTGGAGGTCCTGCGTGTGCGCGACCCGGAGGCCGTTCACGAAGAGGCCGTTGTAGCTCCGGAGGTCTTCCAGGACGAAGACGCTGCCGCTGCCGTTCGCGGCGCGGTTCCGCCGAACGCGACCGTGCGTACGCGACACGTTCCGCTCGGTCAGCCGGATGGTGTTCCCCTCCTGACGACCGATCGAGTAGTCATCGCGCGTGAGCGGGACGACCGTGCGCTTTCCTTCGTCGTCCTCGATGACCAGCTTCCACATGGGAGCACGCAGCGCCTAAGCGCCCGGAAAGTTTAGCGAGCTGAAGCGACGAAACGCAACTGGCAACCTTCCGCCACGAACGCGATCCCGAGAGCGCCTCCTTGCAGCGGTTACGAGCGAAATCGTTGACCTTTTTGCTTCTGACCCTCGTCGCGTGCGGGAGCGCGGCGCCCGGAACCGTCGGCGCGGCCCTCGGCCAGCGGACCGATCGGCGGGTTTTCCTGCGGGCGGGTTTCTAGTTTCGAGAGGGCTCTGCCCTCTCGAGCTCTCCCGCCGGGGGTTCTCCGCGCGCGCTGCGCGCGCGCTCCGACGCCCCCGGACCCCCCGAGAGGGGGAGGCCCAACCCCGGGGATGGTGGGCGGGGTTTTTTAGTCGAGGTGTTGGGGTTCGCCTGGGGGGAGCATGGCTAGGAAGGCGTCGCGGGCGGCGTCGACGCGGAGGGGGTCGCGGCCGTCGAAGGTGAGCTTCGTCTTGTAGCTGGGGTCCTGCCACTTCGGGTACGAGCCGACGCCGACGTCGGGGAAGCGGTCGACGACGGCGTCGAGGAGCGGCTTGAGGTCGCCTTCGTCCATCTTCGTGTAGACTGCACGCGATAAGAAGCCGGCGCAGCCCTCGCCGATGCGGTTCGTCACCACCGCGAGCTTCATCCTGAAGATCTCCGGCACGCCGGGGAGGAGCCACGTGTTCTCGATGCGGATGGTGGGCCAGCGGATGTTCTCGTGCGTCTCGAGGCTCGCGCCTTCGGGCACGAGCGCCATCTGGAGGTGGCCGTCCGTGATGCGCTCCTTGTAGTGGTCGCGCAGCATCGAGGCGAGGGTGGGGTCCTGGACGACCTTGCGCCCGAAGGCCTGCGCGACGGCTTGCACCGTGACGTCGTCGTGCGTGGGTCCGACGCCGCCGGAGGTGACGAGCCAGTCGTGCGCCGCCGCGAGCTCCTTCACCTCTCGCGCGATGACCTCGACGTCGTCGAGGACCATCACGACCCGACGCAGCTCGATGCCGAGCCCGCGAAGCGCGCGAGCCAGGACGACGACGTTGGCCTCCTCGATCTTCCCGCTCAGGAGCTCGTTCCCGATGACGAGCACAGCCGCGGTCTTCGGCGGGGTGAGGACGCTCACGCCCGCGAGCATAGCTTTTCTTGTTCGAGAGGGGCGCTGCCCCTCTCGAGCTCTCCCCGCCGGGGGCCGTCGCGCGAAGACGCGCTCCGCGCCCCCGGGCCCCCGCAGAGCGAGGCCCAAGCGGGCAAGCGGGCGGTCGGGAGAGGGGCGGAGCGGGGCGGGGCGTAACTTGCGCTGTAGTTGCGGGGGGTGAGGAATAGGCTGGTATGCTCGATCGGGTGGGAGAAGCTGCGGCCAAGCGCGTTCTCGTCGTCGAAGACTCCGTTTCGACGCGGTCGCTCGTGCGCGCGGTGCTCGAGGCGTCGGACTGGGTGTCGGCGGTGGGGCCGATCGAGGTGACCGAGGCGCAGAGCGGCTTCGATGCCATGCGGCTCCTCCCGCGGACGCGCTACGACCTCATCATCACCGACATCAACATGCCGGACGTGAACGGGCTCGAGCTCATTCACTTCATCCGTCGCTCCGAGCAGTATCGGTCGACGCCGCTCATCATCATCTCCACGCAGGCGACCGAGCGCGACGTCGAGCGCGGCAAGAAGCTCGGCGCCGACGCGTACGTGCCGAAGCCCTTCACGCCGGAGCTGCTCCGCGGCGCGTGCGAGCGCCTGCTCGCGGCCTCGGCCGAGAGGGCCGAGAGGGCGTAGTGGCCGAGCAAGGCGGCGGCGGGCGCGGCGGCGGCGACGGGAGCGACAAGGCGCGCGAGGAGTTCTTCTCCGAGGCGCAGGAGATCGTCGAAGGGCTCTCGCGCGATCTCCTCGCCCTCGACGAGGTCTGCCGCCGCGGCGGCAGCGACGCCGAGCTCGTCAACGACGTGTTCCGCGCCGTCCACACGCTGAAGGGGCTCTCCGGCCTCTTCGGCGCGACGATGATGTCGGGCCTCTCCCACGAGCTCGAGGAGATCCTCGACGACCTCCGTCTCGGTCGCATCGAGCTCGCGCCGCAGGTGCTCGACCTCCTCTTCCAGGCGGTCGACCTCTACGGCGTCATCCTCTCCGCCGCGAAGGGCGACTCGCCCGAGCCCGCCGCGGAGGTGAAGGCGTTCCTCGCCGCCCTCGGTCACGTCATCCCGCAGAAGGGCGGCGCCGGCGCGCGCCCGATGCAGGACTACGACCTCGATCCGAACCTGCTCGGCGTCCTCACCGAATACGAGGAGCACCGCCTCCGCTCCAACATCCAGGCCGGGCTCTCGCTTTACCGGATGCGCGTCCAGTTCCAGCTCGCCACGATCGACTCCGCGCTCGACGGGCTCAAGTCGAAGACGCGGCCGCACGGCGAGATCATCACCTACCTCCCCACCGGCGAGGGCGGCGACGCCGAGAGCGTCGAGCTCGAGATCCTCGTCGCGAGCCGCGAGCCGCTCTCCACCCTGAACGACGCCGTCGCCGGCCCCAACATCTCCGTCGAGGAGGTCAGCCGCCGCGGCGGCGGAGGCATGACCGCGGCGCCGCCGCTCCGGGGCGACTCGCTCCGCCCGCCGGTGCAGCAGCCGTCGCCGAACCACGGCTCCGACCCGAGCCTCCCGAGCGAGCTCCCGCCGCCCGACAACGTCGGCGCGCGCGAGACCGACCAACAGCTCGATCAGCGCTACGACGAGGGGATCCGCACCTCGCGCCCGCCGCCCGGGATGTACGCCGGCGCGGCGACCGGCTCGTTCCCGCCGCCGCCGCTGCCGCCGTCGATCCCACCTCCCGGCGCGCCGCGGGCACCCCCGCAGCCGGCGGGCGCCACCGCCGCCGCGCAGCAGAACGAGCGCGAGCTCACGCTCCGCAGCGTCACGCAGACGGTGCGCGTCGACATCCGCAAGCTCGATCACCTGATGAACATCGTCGGCGAGCTCGCGATCGTGCGCTCCGCGGTGTCGCGGCTCGCGGAGCGGGTGCGGGTCGACACCGAGATGCGGGAGCTCGCGACGCAGCTCACGCGCCTCCACCGCTCCTTCGATCGCCACCTCGCCCAGATGCAGAACGGCATCCTCGAGGTGCGCATGGTCCCGCTCGGGCAGGTCTTCGACAAGCTCGCGCGCATCGTGCGCCAGATTTCGCGCGAACACGACAAACAAGTGAATTTGGTTGTTACCGGTGGAGAGACGGAAATCGATAAATTGATCGTCGAGGAGCTCTCCGATCCGCTCATGCACATGATCCGCAACGCGATCGACCACGGGATCGAGGACCGCGAGGAGCGCATGCGCGTGCAGAAGCCCGCGGTGGGCACGATCGCGCTCAACGCGTTCCAGAAGGGCAACCACGTCGTCATCGAGGTCGAGGACGACGGGCGCGGGATGGACCCGCAGCAGATCCTCGGCGTGGCGATGAAGCGCGGGCTCGTCACCGAGCACGAGGCGAAGGACCTCGGGACGAAGGACATCCTCTCCTTCGTGTTCCAGCCGGGGTTCACGACGAGGGACGAGGCGACGAGCCTCTCCGGCCGCGGCGTCGGGATGGACATCGTCCGCACGAACATCGCGAAGCTCGGCGGCGTCGTCGACATCACGAGCGACGTCGGCATCGGCACGAAGATGACGATCACGCTGCCGATCACGCTCGCGATCATCAGCGTGCTCATCGTCGAGGTCGCGGGGCGCACCTTCTGCATGCCGCTCGCGAGCGTGGAGGAGGCGATCGTCTTCGACGAGGGGGTCGTGAAGACCTTCGAGGGGCGCGAGGTGATGACGCAGCGCGGGGTCACGCTCCCGGTCGCGCGGCTCGCGAAGGTGTTCCACCTCGAGGGCCATCGCGCCGGGATCTGGTTCAACGAGGACGCGAAGACGCCGAAGCCGCCCGCGGTGCGCTCGAACCGCAACAAGAGCTACTGCGTGATCGCCGCCGTCGCCGATCGCCGCGTCGGCTTCGTCGTCGATCGCCTCATCGGCCAGCAGGACATCGTCATCAAGGCGCTCGGCAAGTCGCTGAAGAAGGTGCGCGGCCTCGCGGGGGCGACCGAGCTCGGCGATCAGCGCGTCGGCCTCGTCCTCGACGCCGCCGCCCTCATCTCCGAGGTGCTCGCGACGCCGGGGCAAGAGGTGCGCGCGCTCGAGCCCCCCAAGCGCCGGGCGGTGGCGGAGGCATGAGGGCGCAGCTCGCGAAGCGGATCGAGGGGCGATCCGCGATGCAACGCGCCGACGAGATCGGCAAGCGCGCCGAGTACCTCGCGTTTTCGCTCGGCGGCGAGGCGTACGCGATCGAGATCGGCAACATCGTCGAGATCCTGAAGCCGCTCCCGATCACCGAGGTGCCGCGCGCGGATCCGGACGTCGTCGGCGTGATGAGCGTGCGCGGCCGGCTCGTCGTCGTGCTCGACCTCAAGCGCCGCTTCAAGCTCTCGCGCACCTTCACGATGGACAAGCGGAGCCGCATCCTCCTCGTCGACGCGGTCGACGAGGAGATCGGGCTCCTCGTCGACGAGGTGCTGCAGGTGTACCGCCTCTCCGAGACCGAGATCGAGCCCCCGACCGTGCTCGGCTCCGAGCAGGCGCCGCACGTGGTGGGGATCGGCCGCCCCGCGAACAGCGGCGGCGTGGTCCTCATGCTGATCGACCTCTCGCCGCTCTTCGATCAGGAGAGGTAGCCGATGGCGCGCTACCGGCACGATCCCTCGAAAGACCTCGTCGGCTTCCTCGTCGGCGACGTCATGTACGCGGTCCGCATCGACGTCGTCCGCGAGATCGTGAACCCGCTCGCGGTCGTGGACCTCCCCCGCGCGCCGGAGACGGTGAAGGGCGTCGCCGACTACCGCGGCGAGGTCGTGCCCGTCATCGATCTCCGCGAGCGCTTCGGGTTGCCTCCCGCGGCGCTCTCGCGGAAGACGAAGTGGATCGTCGTCGACGCGGCGGCGAAGCGCACCGGCCCCGCGATCGGTCAGGGCCCCGTCGCCGGCGCGCGCTACGCCGCGCTCGTCGTCGACTCCGTCACCGAGGTCTTCGGCCTCGCCGGCGGTGAGCTCCGGCCCGCGCCGCCGCTCGGTCCCGGCGACAGAGAGCGCGGGATCGAAGGCGTGACCACGCTCGGGCAGCGCCTCGTCTTCGTGCTCGACGCGCGCACGTTCGGCGCGGCGGCGGAGGTCGTGCACCTCGACGACAGCCTCCCGGTGGGCGGATGATCGCGAGCCGCGTCCGCGCGTTGCTCGAAGACCAGGAGCCCGAGGTCCGCCGTCGCGCGACGCAGGAGATCCCGTCGCTCCCCGCGCCCGAGTCGTGCGATCTCCTCCTCCTCGCGCTCGCGGACGAAGACTGGCGCGTGCGAAAGGAAGCGACCGCCGTAGCGCCGCGGATCGAGCCGCGGACCGCGGTCGTGTTCGCGGTCGCGCGCGCGCTCGGTGAGCGCGACAACGTCGGCCTCCGCAACGCCGCGGTCGAGGCGCTCGTGCAGATCGGACCCGACGCGGTGCCGGGCGCGGTCGACGCGTTGACCCGCCTCGACGCCGACGGCCGCAAGCTCGCGGTCGAGGTGCTCGCCGGCGCGCCCACCCTCGCCGGGATGAAGACGACCGCGAAGGCGGCGAAGGACGAGGACCCCAACGTCGTCGTCGCGTGCGCGGAGGCGCTCGGCAAGGCCGACCTCGCCGGCGACGAGGCGCGCGCGCTCGCGATCCAGACGCTCGAGACCCTGCTCGCGCGCGACGACGTCGCGGTCCGCGTCGCCGCCCTCGCGTCGCTCGGCGCGCTCGAAGCGGCGGTGCCGTGGAGCCGGCTCGAGCCGCTCCTCGGCGAGCCGCTCCTCCGCCGCAGCGCGCTCGCGGCGGCGGCCGGCGACGTGACGCCGCGCGCGCTCTTGGCGCTCGCCGGCGCGGTCGCGGACCCGCACACCACCGTCGCGCGCGACGCGCTCGTCTCGCTCGGGCGCTCGCTCGAAGAGGCGTGGGACGACGAGGCCGTCCTCGACGTCGCGGTGAAGACGCTCCGCGCGTCGCGGTCGGCGCACGAGCGCCTGCGCGCCGCGGCGCGCGAGACGGGCGACGCGGAGGCGCGCGGCGCGGCGATCCTCGCGCTCGGCCTCGTGCGCGATCCGGACGACGTCGCCGTCATCGCCGACGCGCTCGCGGACGACGAGATCGCCGACCGCGCGGAGGCGGCGCTCCAGCTCTTCGGGCAAGACGCGGCGCTCCCGCTCATCGCCGCGGGCAAGACCGCGGCGCCGTCGCTGCGCGGCGCGACGATCTCGATGCTGCCCGTCCTCGGATCGCAGGCGTCGGAGCCGCTCGCGGCGGTGCGAGAGGCGCTCGAAGATCCGTCGGCCGAGGTCGTCGCCCCCGCGCTGAAGAGCATCGCGATCGTCGGCGTCGCGGCGGACCTCCTCGCCGTCGCGCGGCACGTGCGGAGCGCGGACGCGCGCGTGGCCTCCGCCGCGCAAGGCGCGCTCCTCGCGATCGCGGGGCGCGAGCCCGACGCCGCGCGCGCGATGGTGCCGGAGGTGGACCCCCACGGCGACGACGCGCTCGCGGGCGCGATCGTGCTCGAGGCGCTCGGTCGCGTGCGCCTCACGGTCGGGAGCGATCTCGACTTCCTCGAGAGCGCGCTGACGCATCGCGAGGCCGCGACGCGGCGCGCGGCGATCGACGCGCTCGCCGCGATCGGCGCCGCGGTCGACGCGCCGGCGTCGCGCACCACCGCGTCGGGATCGCCGCTCTCGTCCGCGTCGCAGCTCCCCGACGCGCGCGGCCCGAAGACGGTCGCGGAGCAGTGGCGCGACGACGCCGCGCGCGCGGTGACGGTGGCGCTCGCGGACGAGGAGGCCGTCGTCGCGCTCGCGGCGATCCGCGCGCTGGGGCGGCTCGGTCGCTCCGAGCAGCTCGCCTCGCTCGCGGCGACGACGAAAGACCCGACCCGCCTCGCGATGGTGCTGCGCGCGCTGCGCGACGCCGATCCGGAGCGCGCCCTCGCCGCGGCGCGCCCGCTCCTGCGCTCGCCGGAGCCGTCGATCGCGGCCGGCGCGATCGCGGCGCTCGAGGGGCGAGTGGAGGCCCTGCTCGGCGCGACCGATCACCCCGACCACGAGGTCGTGAAGCTCGCGCTCGGCGCGATCGCGAAGATCGGCGACGAGCGCGCGCTCGCCGCGCTCGCGACCGCGATCGACCACCCCTCCGAGTCGGTCCGCAAGCACGCGGCGGAGCTCCTCGGCCAGACCGGCGCCGACGGCGAGGCGGTCCTCCGCGTCCGCCTCGATCGCGAGCGCAGCGCCGAGGTCCGCCGCGCGATCATGGAGGCGCTCGCGGTGCGTTCATGAGACCGCGTCGGTTCGGCGCGCGCACGGGCGAGACGCAGCTTCGGTCGGAGGAGTATCGGCTCCTGCGCGATCTGATCAGCGAGCGGCTCGGGCTGTTCTTCGGGCCGGAGCTGCGGTCGTCGCTCGAGCGGCGCCTGCGCGAGCGGCTCGGCGTGCGCGGCCTCGACTCGTTCGCGGACTACTACCAGCTCCTCGCGTACGGGGCGGCGGGGCACGAGGAGTGGGACGAGGCGGCGGAGCTGCTCACCACCCACGAGACCTACTTCTTCCGCGAGGACTACCAGCTCCGCGCGTTCCAGCAGGAGATCTTGCCGCTCCTCGCGAAGAAGGAGCGGAAGCGGATGCAGATCTGGAGCGCGGGCTGCTCGACCGGCGAGGAGGCCTACACGATCGCGATGCTGATCCTCGACTCCGGCCTCT
Source organism: Labilithrix sp. (assembly GCA_019637155.1). NCBI lineage: Bacteria > Pseudomonadati > Myxococcota > Polyangiales > Labilitrichaceae > Labilithrix > Labilithrix sp. Next base: position 80,818 of record JAHBWE010000022.1, read on the forward strand.
TCGAGCCGCTCGCGGACTGGGAGATCCGGGTCCACGGCTCCGACCTGTCGAAGCGCTGCATCGCCGCCGCGCGGCGCGGGATCTACGGCGGCGCGTCGTTCCGCGCGACGGCGGACGTGGCGCGCGGGCGCTGGTTCGTCCCGTCGCTCGTGGAAGAGGGGAAAAGTGGCGTTTCCGCGTCGGTGCGCTCGCTCTGCCACTTCGCGCAGATGAACCTCCTCGACGACGAGCGCACGAACCTGGTCGGCAAGTGCGACGTCATCTTCTGCCGGAACGTCGTGCTCTACTTCGACGCCGCGGCGCGCAAACGCGTCATCGACATGTTCTACGAGCGGCTCGTCCCCGGCGGCGTGCTCTTGCTTGGACACGCGGAGTCACTGTTGAATGTCTCGACCGCGTTCGAGCTGCTACATCTGAAAGAAGACCTCGTGTACCGAAAGCCTCTCGCCTCGACCGCCAAGCCATGACGGCCCCCATCCGCCTCATGGTCGTGGACGACTCGGCCTACAACCGTCGCACGATCCAGGAGGTCTTCCAGAACCACCCCGAGGTCGAGATCGTCGGCAAGGCCGCCGACGGCGAAGAGGCGCTCCGCATGGCGACCATGCTGCGGCCCGACGTCATCACGCTCGACCTCGAGATGCCGCGCATGGACGGCTTCACGTTCCTGCGCATCCTGATGGCGAAGCAGGCGACGCCCGTGATCGTGGTCTCGTCGTACGCGCAGAAGGAGAACGTCTTCAAGGCACTCGAGCTCGGGGCGCTCGACTTCGTCGCGAAGCCCACCGCCCAGATCGCGCCCGACGCGGCCGACCTCAAGCAGCAGATCCTCGAGAAGGTCCTCGTCGTGCGGCAGCTCCGCGCGTCCTTCGCCGCGGGCGCCGCCGGCGCGAGCCCGATCTCGCGGCGGCCGCCGAGCATGGGCTTCGAGCGCGCGCATTCGCCCGACTCGATCGCGGCCCTCCGCGCGGCCGCGCCGTACGTCGCGCCGAAGTCGGTCGTCGCGATCGCGTCGTCGACCGGCGGTCCCTCCGCGCTCCTCGAGATCTTCGGGAAGATCCCGCGCAACACCACCGCCGGCTTCGTCGTCGCGCAGCACATGCCCGACAAGTTCACGCGCACCTTCGCCGAGCGCCTCGATCGCAAGGGCACCGTGCGCACGAGCGAGGGTCAGGACGGCGATCGCCTCGGCAAGAGCACCGGCTTCGTCTGCCCCGGCCGCCAGTGCATGGAAGTGCACCCGAACGGCGTCGAGCTGAAGATCACGATCGGCGCGCCGAAGCCGGAGGACAAGTACGTCCCGAGCGCGGACCGCCTCCTCAAGAGCGTCGCGGCCGCGGTCGGGCAGCGCGCGGTCGGCGTCATCTTGACGGGCATGGGCGACGACGGGGTCGAGGGCGCGCGCGCGATCCGCGACGCGGGCGGCATCGTGGTCGCGGAGGCGCAGGAGACCGCGGTCGTCTACGGGATGCCGGGCGCGGCGGTGCGCGCGGGCCTCCCGCAGAAGGTCCTCCCGCTGCCGCAGATCGCCGAGTACCTGGCGTCGTTGACGTGAGCCCGCGCGCGCCCTCTGCGCCCGCGGCAAGACGACGGTGTGGTGCTGGGGCGGCTGACGCGCTCAGCGGCCGCAGACCTCGGCGGCGTTGCACGCGCAGCCGCGGCCCTTGTGGCAGGTCTTCTTGCGGCTGATGCAGCTGTTGCCGCAGGCCTGCCCCGCGTCGCATATGGAGCAGCACTTCTCGGCCGGGATGCACGCGGGCTCCGCTTCACGCGGACCCGCGACGGCGAGAACGAGGGCTCCGATCGCGAGCGCGGCTTTGATCATCTCGCCAGCGTAACCTTTTTCGTCCCTCGTTCGTGACAGGGTCATGAGCAAAAAAATCACGGTGGTGGGCGGCGGGCCGGCGGGGCTCGCGGCGGCGACGTATTGCGCGCGGGCCGGGCACCGCGTCACGGTGCTGGAGCGGGCGCAGGAGGTGGGCGGGCGCGCGGCGTCGCGGACGCACGCCGGGTTCTCCTTCAACCAAGGGCTCCGCGCGCTGTACCGCGGCGGACCGGCGGAGTCGGTGCTGCGCGAGCTCGACGCGATGCCGGCCGGGACGCTCGCGCCGACGAACGACTCGTTCCTCTGGTCGAAGGGCGAGCTCACCGCGCTGCCGGTCGGGTTCGTCACCCTCGCGACGACGGGCGCGCTGCCGGCGCGCTCGAAGCTCACCGCCGCGCGCGTCTTGCTCGCGCTCGATCGCGCGCCGCTCGAGTCCTTCCCCGACGCGCCGCTCCGCTCCTGCATCGAGTCCCTCACCGACGACGTCGCGGTGCGGAGGCTCTTGCACGTCGTCTTCAGCATCGCGACGTACACGAAGAACCACGAGCTCGTGTCGGCGCGCCGCGCGATAGCGCAGCTCCGGCGCGCGGCACGGCGAGGGGTCCTCTACCTCGACGGCGGGTGGGGTCCGATGTGCACGGCGCTCCGTGAACGCGCCCTCGCGGCGGGGGTCACGGTCCGCACCGGCGCGACGGCGGCCGCCGTCCTCGGCGATCACGTCCGCCTCGAGGCGGGCGAGGCGATCCCGCACGACGCGTGCATCCTCGCGATCCCGCCGCGCGCCGCCGCCGCGCTCGGGATCGGCGGCGTGCGCGAGACGGAGCCGATCCTCGCGAGCTGCCTCGACGTCGCGGTGTCGAAGCTGCCGGAGCCGCGGCGGCGCTTCGTGGTCGGGCTCGACGTGCCGTTCTTCTTCAACGTGCAGTCGCTCGTCGCGAAGATGGCGCCGCCCGGCGGCGCGCTCCTCGGCATCATCGAGTACCTCGGCCCGGGCGAGCGCGGCGAGCGCGCGACGCTCGAGGCCATCCTCGACTCGCTGCAGTACGGCTGGCGCGATCACGTCGTGCACGCGCAGTTCCTGCCGCGAATGACGGTCGCGGCGGACCATCCGCGCGGCGGGGCGTCGGTGCGGACCGCGCTCGCGAACGTCTTCGGCGCCGGCGACGGATGGGGCGACGAGATGCTCTTCGACGGCGCGCTCGAAAGCGCGCGCGAGGCCGCTATGCTGGCGGCGACGGTGCGGAGCGCGACGAATGCTGGACGAGTCGAAGCTCGCGTCGCTTAGGTCGCACGTCCGCGGCGTGTGCTACCGGATGACCGGCAGCGTCGCCGACGCCGACGACCTCGCGCAGGAGACGCTCCTCCGCCTCGTCGAGAAGCCGCCGCCGCGCGAGGACGACCTGCGTCCGTGGGTCACGCGGGTGGCGGTGAACCTCGCGCGCGACGCCTACCGCCGCCGCCGCCACGCCGCGTACACGGGATCGTGGCTGCCCGAGCCGTGCCCGGACGAGGACGACGCGATCTCGTTCGCGTTCGAGCCCGCGAGCACGCACGCGCGCTACGACCTGATGGAGAGCGCGTCGATCGCGTTCCTCGTCGCGCTCGAGGCGCTGTCGGCGCGGCAGCGCGCGGTGCTCATCCTCCGCGACGTGCTCGACTACTCGGTCGAGGAGACCGCGCAGGCGCTCGGCACCAGCGCCGGCGCGGTGAAGGTGACGCATCACCGCGCGCGGCACGCGATGCGCGACTACGACGCGGCGCACGCGCGCGAGAACGCGCCGAGCGCCGCGCCGCGCGTCCGCGAGGTGATGGGCCGCTTCTTCACCGCCGTCGCGGCCGGCGACACGGCCGCGCTCGAGACGATGCTCGCCGCCGACGTGACGCTCGCGACCGACGCCGCCGGCGAGTTCACTGCCAACCTGAGAGAGCTCAGCGGCGCCGATCGCGTCGTCCGCTTCCTCTTCGGCGTGCTGCGCTTCCACCCCGCGATGAAGAGCTCGACCTTGATGCTGAACGGTCGCCCTGCGATCGTGTGGTCCTCGGCCGAGAGCAAGGGGCGCGTGCCTCCGCGCGGCACGTTCCACTTCGACGTCGGCGACGACGGCCGCATCCGCGCGATCCACGGCGTGGTCGCGACGGCGAAGCTCGCGGCGGTCCCATTGTCGCCATAGGGAGTGTGCTAGGCTCCATTCGTATGACGGAACGCGTGGACGCCGAGCTGAACGAGCTCCTCGAGCTGGGAGATCGCATCGTCGGCATGGCGAAGAAGGGCGGGGCGACGGTCGCCGAGTGCCTCTTGCGCTCGGGGGCGGAGCTCTCCGCGCGCGTGCGTCTCGGCAAGCCGGAGCTGGTGGAGGAGGCGGCGCATCGCTCCGCCGGCCTCCGCGTGATGAAGGGCAAGCAGGTCGCGACGACGTCGACGAGCGACCTCACCGAAGGCGGCATCCAGCGCTTCGTCAGCGACGCGCTCGAGCTCGTGGAGCTCGCGCAGGAGGACCCGTTCGCGGGCCCGGCCGACGAGCCGCCGATGGACCCGAAGGACGCGGTCGAGCTCGACCTCTTCGATCCGAAGGGCGGCGGCGTCGACGCCGCGCAGGCGATCGCGACCGCGAAGATCGGCGAGGCCGCCGCGCAGGCGTACGACAAGCGGATCTCGAACAGCGAGGGCGCCACCTTCAGCCGCACCGCCGGCGGCGCCGCGGTCGTGCTCTCGAGCGGCTTCCGCGCGGCGTACAAGGGCTCGTACCAGTCGCTCAGCGTCGTGCCGGTCGCGGAGGACGAGGGCGGCAAGAAGCGCCGCGGCTACCACTGGACCGCGAAGCGCTTCCTCGACGAGCTCGACGATCCGAAGTCGGTCGGCGAGGAGGCGGCCCGGCGCACGCTGCGCAAGCTCGGCGCGAAGTCGGTCGCGACCTGCGAGGTCCCGGTCGTGTTCGACCCCGACACCGCGCGCTCGATCCTCGGCATGCTCGCGGGCTGCATCATGGGCAGCTCGATCTGGCGGAAGTCGAGCTACCTCCTCGGCCGCGAGGGCACCCAGGTCGCGAGCGACCTCGTCACGATCGTCGACGATCCGCTCATCAAGCGCGCGCCGGGCTCGCGCCCCTACGACGGCGAGGGCCTCGCGAGCCGCAAGAACGTCGTCGTCGAAAAAGGTGTATTGCGCACCTATCTCTGCGACAGCTACTCCGCGCGCAAGCTCGGGCGGAAGAGCACCGGCAACGCGGCGCGCGGCGGCTCCGCGGGGGTGTCGTGCAGCACCACGAACTTCATCCTCCAGCCCGGCACCGACTCCAACGAGGCGATCGTGAAGGGCACGAAGAGCGGGCTCTACGTCACCGAGATGATGGGCTTCGGCTTCAACGCGGTGACGGGCGACTTCTCGCGCGGCGCGGCCGGCTTCTGGATCGAGAACGGCGAGCTCGCGTACCCCGTGAGCGAGGTCACGATCTCGCTCAACATCGACGAGCTCTACAAGCGCATCGACGCGCTCGGCTCCGACCTCGACCTCCGCACCGCCACCGCCGCGCCGACGATCCGCGTCGGCAAGATGACCGTCGCCGGCGCCGGCTAGCGAACCCAGGTGCAGGTCGTGCGTTCGCCTTCGGTCGTGGTGTCGGCGCACCAGAGGACGGAGAAGCGGGCGCCGTCCGTTCCGGGGAGCACGAAGGCGGTGTGGAGCGAGCCGCCGGTGAGATCGAGGTCGTAGGGTCTGCTGAGCCACGGCTCGAAGCCGGCGTCGGCGCCGCCGTCGGTCGTCGCGGGGCCGATCGCGAGCGTCGTCGGCGGCGGGATCGGCGGCGCGGTCACGTAGCCGAGCCCGTCGACGGAGACGGCCTCCGAGAGCGTGGCCGCGCGGCGCGGCTCGACGCGGTCGGCGAGCACGGTCGTCTTCGATGCGTTCGCGCGCACCGCGAGGAACCCGGCCGGCGCCTCGGTGCTGGTCCCGAGCGCGCCGTGGATGACGCGCACCCGGATCTTGTCGCTCTCGGTCGTGCGATCGTCGGTGAAGCCCGCGACCTCGAGCGCCGCGCCGCCGTCCCCCGGGCGCGAGAACAGCGCGACGGTGGAGAGCTTCCCCGGATCGAGCGTGATGCCGCCGCGCGCGATCGGGTTCGCGCACGAGGTGGAGCCGGCGGGGAGGATCGCGAGCGTGATCGGTCCCGCGGCCTGGAGCACGAGGTACTTGGTGACGGTGCCGTACGACACCGCGGGGACCACGCCGGCGCCCGCCTCCGCGTCGGCATCTGCGTCTGCGTCTGCGTCTGCATCTGCTTCTGCATCGGCGTCGGTGGGGGGGGCCGCGGCGGCATCGGCGGTGGGCTCGGCGTCGGGATCGGCCTCGGCGTCGGAGGCGTCGGCGGCGGCGGGCGGGGGGAGCCCGGGGCCGCCGAGGACGGGGCCGACGAAGGTGCCGGAGCTCGCGACCTGGTAGCAGAAGTCGATCGGGCCCGTCTCCGCCGCGAGGTGGGCGAAGCGCATCGTCGACGGCGTCGACGTGCTGCCGTCGTTGCTCGTCTGCGCGCCCGCGCGGATCGGCGGGAGCGGTCCCGCGTCGGGCTCGATCTCGATTTCGGTGCCTGGTGCGTCGTCGCTGCACGCAACGACGACGAGCGCACCCATCAAGAAGGCGGCGAATCCGAGCCGTACTGCCGAACGCAAGGGAAGTCCTGCCAGTCTAGCACCGGGGCAACGATGCTATAGATGCGCGCGTGAGCCCCGAAGACATCAAGGCGCTGCGGAAGGAGCTCTCGTGCACGGCGAAGGAGCTCGCGCACGTGCTCGAGATCGAGCAAGCCACCGTTTTGGCGTGGGAAAAGGGCGATCTTTTCCCGACGAAGGCGTTCGTCGACCGCATGGCGGCGCTCCGCAAGGCCGGTCCCTCCGCCATCCCGAAGAAGGCCAAGGGCGACGCGCCGATGAAGGTCCTCGCCGACCCCGCGCTGTGGGAGCTCATGCGAAAGCTCCTCGCCCACAAGAAGCTGCGCGACGACGTGATGAAGCTCGCGGCGAGCTACGACGATCCGAAGGACGAGTAGTCACTCGTCGTCATCGTCGTCGTCGTCGTCGTCGTCATCGTCGTCATCGTCGTCGTCGTCGTCGTCGTCGTCGTCATCGTCGTCGTCATCGTCATCGTCATCGTCATCGTCATCATCGTCCTCGTCGTCGCCGTCCTCGTCGACGTCGTCGCCATCCTCGTCGATGTCGGCGTCGCTCTCCTCCTCCGGCATGTCGGGGCGGCGCGATACGGCGGTCGGATCCTCGTCGGTCTTGAGGTCCTCGTCGCCTTCGTACTCGCCGCCGCCTTCTTCGGGATCGACGAGCGTGCGGTACTGCGGGCGGTTCGGGTCCTGGGCGATCGGCCGCTCGGCGGGGGCCTCGCCCAGCTCCTCTTCGTACTTCTCGCGCGACTCCTCGGTGAGCTCGGTGAACTCGCGCAGGGTAGGGAGGTCCTTCAGCGAGTTGAGGCCGAAGAACTCGAGGAACGCCTGCGTCGTGCCGTAGAGGATCGGGCGGCCGACCTCGTCGCGCTTGCCGAGGATGCGGACGAGGTCGCGCTCGAGCAGCAGCTTGAGCACGGGGCCGCTGTCGACGCCGCGGACGTCGTCGATCTCGGGCCGCGTGATCGGCTGCCGGTACGCGATGATCGCGAGCGTCTCGACCTGCGCGCGGGTGAGGCGCACCGGGCGCTGCTTCGTGAGGTCGCGGATGAACGGCGCGTAGTCCGCGTTGGTGCGGAACACCCATCCGCCGCCGACCTCTTCGAGGCGAATGCCGCGCGGCGCGTATTCCTTCTGGAGCTCCGCGAGCACGTCCTCGATGTTCTTCGGCGACGCCGACGCGAGCTTCGCGAGCTCCTTCGACTTGATCGGCGTGTCGCTCGCGAACACGAGCGCCTCGATGAGCCCGCGGAGGTGCTTGCGCTGATCGCCGATGACGCGATCGACGTCCGCGAGCTCCACCGCGTCGACGTTGATCGTCGGCGCGTCGAGGTCGTCGCGCCCGGGAAAATCGAGGAGATCGCCGGCGACGTTCACCGTCGTCTCCACGTCGAGCTCCTCGAGCGACGCGCCCGCCTCTCCCGGTCCGCCCGCCTCTCCCGGTCCGCCCGCCTCGCCCAGCCCGCCCAGCTCGGGCTGCTTCGCCCTCACGTTCGCGACGAGGTCCTCGAGCGTGCGCATCGAGCCGCGCTTCTCCTGCGCGCCCGTCGAGCCGCGCTTCTCCTGCGCGCCCGTCGCGGGCTCCTCGGCGGGGAACGAAGGCGGCTCCTCGGCGGGGAACGAAGGCGGCTCCTCGGCGCGGAACACCGGCGGCTCCTCGATGGGCTCCTCGGCGGGGAACGAAGGCGGCTCCTCGGCGGGCATGGGCGCGGGGGGCGGCGCGGGCTTCTTGCGCGAGCGCGTCTTCGCGGTCACTGCGGCGGTCACCGTCGCGGCGATGGCAGAGAGGTCCTCGTGCGTCTGGTCGTGCTCGAGGCTCGGCGCCGGCTCCGGCGCCGCGACGACCTCCGTCTCGCCGTTGGCAGGGGCGCGCGCGGGCTTCTTCCGCTTGCTCACGGGTCACCCTCGTCGTCGAGCGACGGCACGTCCTGCGAAGGCGGCGGCTCGTCGTCGGTCGTCATGTCGCGATCGTCGAACGGCGAATCCTCGTCGTCGAGCGCGCTCACGTCGGTGGACGACAGGAGCTCGTCGAGCTGCCCCGATCGGTCGGACGGCGGCGGCTCGTCCGGCGACGTGAGCGGGCCCGTCTCCGCCGGACGCGAGGGCGTGTCGCGCGGGAGGCCCTCGAGCGCCGGCTCCGGCTCTGGCTCGGCCCGCGCCTCGACGCCGTTGAGCGCCGCGAGCCCCGCGTCGATGTCGGGCGGCGGATCGGCGTCGACCGGCGGCGCGACGAGCGGCGTGTCGGGCGCGCTCTCCTCCTCCGCGTTCTCCTCGTTCTCCTCCAGCGTCTCGTCGGCGGCGACCTGCGCGCTGAACTCGACCCAGATCTGCGCGTCGAAGCTCTCCTGGAAGAGGCGCGTCATCCGGAGGCGCGTCATCTCGAGGAGCGCGAGGAACGTGATGACGAGATCGAACTTCGTCGTCTGCCCCTCGAAGAGATCCTCGAAGGCGACCCGCTTCTTCACGCGCAGGATGTCGACGAGCTCGTTGATCCGATCCGCGAGCGTGACGCGCTCGTGCACGATGTCGTGCGTGAGGTGGACCTTGCTCTTCTCGAGGACGTTCTGGAACGCCTCCACGAGCGAGAACAGCGGCACCTGCGCGAGCGGCGGCAGGCCGGTGTGGATCGCCTCTTCGATCGGCGTGCCGCGGAGGAACACGTCGCGACCCGCGACGCCGCGCGACTGCAGCTCTTCGCCCGCCTGCTTGTACTTCTGGTACTCGAGGAGGCGGCGGATGAGCGCCTCGCGCGGGTCCTCTTCCTCCCCCGCGACGTCGTCCTCCTGGCCCGGCGGCGGCGCGGGCAGCAGCATCTTCGACTTGATGTGCGCGAGCGTCGCCGCCATCACGAGGTACTCGCTCGCGACGTCGAGCTCGATGAGCTGCATGACGGCGAGGTACTCGAGGTACTTCTCCGTCACGAACGCGATCGGGATGTCGAGGACGTCGAGCTCGTGCTTCTGGCAGAGGTGCAAGAGGAGGTCGAGCGGCCCCTCGAAGGTCGGCAGGGTCACGGTGTACCCGCCGGCCGGACGCTCGCCTATCTGCACCGCCGACACGATAAACGACCTCTATGCGTCCAACGCCGCGACTTCAATAGGCAGACGTCCCGGACGTCCCTCGTCCCGTCGTGCATCATCGCGGCCTACGTCGTCGCGCCGTTGAAGAGCTTGGCGTCCGCGCCGCGGACGTAGAAGCCGCAGAACGCGAACGTCCGAACCGGAGGCGCATTTGGGCGATCCTCGGCGTAGTATGTCTGTCGGTGCAAGAGGCAACGGCCGAGGCGATGAAGGTCTGCGCTTCGTGCGGGGGGCGCTTCCCCGCCGACGCGCTCTTCTGCCCGACCGACGGGACCCCGCTCCAGAGCGCGGCGGCGGCCGAGCGCGAGGCGGCCGATCCGTACCTCGGGCAGGAGATCTCCGGCCACATCGAGATCCGTCAGCTCGTCGGCGTCGGCGCGATGGGCCGGGTGTACCGCGCCTTCCAGCGCGGCATCGACCGTGACGTCGCGGTGAAGATCCTCCACCGCGAGCTGTCGGCCAACGCCCAGCTCGTCTCGCGGTTCACGCGCGAGGCCAAGGTCGCGTCGCGCCTCACGCACCCGAACGTCGTCTCCGTCCTCCTCGCGGGTCAGCTCCCCGACCGCGCGCTCTACATGGTGATGGAGTACCTCGACGGGCTCTCCCTCCAGAGCGCCCTCGCCGCGGCGGGCGGCGCGCTCCCGCTCCCGCGCGCGCTCCACATCGCGCTCCAGCTCTGCGAGGCGGCGGGAGAGGCGCACGCGCAGGGCATCGTCCATCGCGACCTCAAGCCCGAGAACGTGATGCTCGTGCGTCGCGGCGCCGACCACGACTTCGTGAAGGTGCTCGACTTCGGCATCGCGCGCATCAACTGGGGCGAGCAGTCGGTCGCGACCGCGGCGGGCCTCATCTTCGGGACCGCCCGCTACATCTCGCCGGAGGGCGCGCAGGGCCTCGCGGTGACGCCGGCGAGCGACGTCTACTCGATCGCGACGCTCCTCTACCAGATGCTCTCCGGCCGCACGCCCTTCGACGGCGATCAGGCGGTCGGCCTCCTCGTGCAGCAGATCCACGATCCCGCGCCGTCGCTCCGCTCGCTCGCGCGCGCGACCTACGTCCCGCAGCCGATCGCCGACGTCGTGATGGCCGCGCTCGCGAAGGACCCCGCGAAGCGCGAGCCCGACGCGCGATCGCTCGGGCAAGCGATCTTCGACGCCGCGAAGCTCGCGGGCCTCTCCCCCGACGAGCTCGCGCGCCCGCACCTCAAGCGCTCCCCCTCCGCGATCAAGATGGCGCCGCTCGAGCGCACGCAGGCGGAGGCCGCGCCCAACCCCGAGATCGTGAAGCCGGCCGCGAACGGCAAGCCCACCGCTGCGACGGTGAAGTGGGAGCCGCCCTCGGAGTTCCAGGCGCGCTTGCAGGAGGCCACCTCCGCGCGCAGCGGCTCCGTCCCCGACGCGAGCGGCTCGCACCCGCGCCTCGCCCCGACCGCGTCGGTCGACGACACCCTCGACGACGACGACAAGAGCCCGTCCGTCCCTTCGTTTCCGAAGACGATGCCGGGCGACACGCCGATCCGCACGCAATACGAGACGCCGGCCCCGGACCCGACCGGACCGCAGGCGCGCGCGCCGTCGAGCCCGGAGATCCCGACGCCGCCGCCCAGCGCGCCACGTCTCGCCGTGGCCGCGGCCGAGGCGGTGAAGGAGGTACCGCGATCGCGGTGGCTCGTCGTGCTCGCGTGCTTCGCGCTCGGGGCGGCGATCGCGCTCGGCTACGCCTACAAGACGGGTCGCCTCGGCGGGGACGCGGAGGAGGAGACGTACGTCGCGCGCGCGACGGAGGCGATGTTCAAGAACCACTTCACCGAGCCGGCGGGCGAGAACGTGAAGGAGATCACCGACGAGGGGCTCCGCCGCTGGCCGAACGACAAGCGGTTCCTCGACATCCGCCAGCGCGCGGCGGGCGCGCTCACGACGCAGGCGGTCACGCAGCGCTCCGCCGGCGACGTCCTCGAAGGCCTGCGCCTCGCGCGCCTCGCGCACGAGCTCGATCCGACCGACGCGTCGGCGAAGCGCCTCGTCGAGCAGTACGAGTCCGAGCTCGCCACGTTCAGCCCGAGCGCGGCGCCCACCCTCACGCCGCCGCCGTCGGCGCACCCCGGGACCCTGCCGCCGGCGCCGGGTGGATCCGTGCAAGCTGCACGTATCGACTACAAGGCCCTCGTCGACGTGTCGGTCGCGTCGCCGAAGGTCGGGCAGACCGTCGACCTCACCGCCCGGATCGCGCCGAACAAAGGCGAATTCGTCGATCCCGGGTTTACCGTCAGCGGCCCCGGCGTCCCCGGCGGCGTCCGCCTCCCCGCCGCGCCGACCGCGCCCGGCGTCTTCAAGACGAGCTACGTGTTCACGGAGGGAGGGAAGTTCGACGTCGCGTTCTCGACCGCGGTCGACGGCAAGCCGGTCCACGCGAAGCGCATCGTCTCGACCGCCGGCGCCGCGCCGCCGAGCCCCGCCCCCGGACCTGCGCCCGCGCCCGGTCCCGCGCCGGCGCCTGCGCCTGCGCCTGCCCCGGCCGGGAGCGTGAAATGGATGTGATGCGCCGCGCCGGGTTGGTGCTCGCGTGCTGCCTCTCCTCGGGGATCGCGTCCGCGGCCCCCGCGACCGGGGACATGCCGCAGCCGGGGCCGGGCGACGGGACGCCGACCCCGAACCGCCCGTTCTCGGGCACGCCCTCGACCGTGCCGCCGCCGACGTCGCCGCGCGCGCTCGATCACATCATCGATCGCCCGCACACGATCGCCGAGCTCGAGGCCGGCGTCATCGCGCTCCCGAACGCGCCGATCTCGCCGGGCCAGCGCGGCGGCGACACGCCGATCGTCGGCCGCATCGGCCGCGGCGACGCCACGCTCCAGACGGGCATCCACATCCTCTACCGCTTCCATCGCGACTTCATCCTCGGCGCCGGCGCCATCTTCGCGCCGAGCCCGACGTCGGATCAGCAATACGGCGGCCTCTCGTCGCTCTCGCGGACGCACTCGCGATCGTACCTCTTCCTCGGGGTCGAGGGCCGCTACGTCCCGCTCCACTACAAGTCGTTCGAGGCGTGGGTCGGCCTCTCCGGCGGCGGCGTCATCGTCGCGGACACGTTCTCGACGAAGGCGCCGAAGGTGCCGCCGATCCTCGGCACGCCCGACGTCACGATCCGCACCGAGGGCTTCGCGCTCGGCGTGCAGGCCGGCGGCACGTACTACCTGAGCGAGAACTGGCTCGCGGGCGCGAACGTGCGCGGCTACCACTGGATCTTGCCCGAGGAGCCGCAGTGCTCGCCGATCGGCGACTGCGCGACGCTGGGCGGCTCGGTGCAGGTCTTCGAGATCGGCCTCACGATCGGGTATCGCCTGCCGCTCTGATCAGGGGGGCAGCAGCGTGTAGAGGTGCTCCGCCTTCGCGCCGTCACACACGATCTCGAGCTTCATCATGAGCGGCTCCTTCGCTTCGAAGGGCGGAAACTCCGAGGCCCACGTCCACGCGACGTCGCCCTGGAAGTTGGCTCGCTTCGGGCCGAGGCCCGGCGCGTCGTCGATCGTCCCCTCGATCGAGGAAAGCCCTACGTCGCACTCGGCGCCGGGCTTCGTCTTGATCGTGAGCCGCTGCTCCGTTCCGCTGTGCGCCGGATCGTTCGCGACGGCGACGTCCCAGATCGCCGGTCTCGGTGCGGGCGCCGACGCGACGGGCGCCGTCGGCGGTGGCGGCGGCGGTGGTGGTGTCTTCCGCCAGACCTCGCGCGCGGCGGCGGTCGCGATCAAGAGCGCGACGAGCGCGTAGACGACGTGCTGCGGCGACACCTTCGCGCGGGCGGGCTTCTTTTTCCTGGGGCGAGAGGTCACGTCGGGCTCGCGTGGACGGCGAGGGCGAGGACGGAGGTGATGCGATCGAGCACGAGCGCGATCACGGCGAGGAGCCCGAGCGCGCGGAGCGGCGCGAGCAGCGCGTGCACCTGCGAGGGCGAGGCGGCGCGGGCGACGAGCGCGAACGCGATCTCGAGGACGACCGCGGCGGCGAGGAGGGGCGCGCCGACCGCGATCGCGATCCCGATCCCGGCCACGATCGCCTGCGCGGCGTCGAGGAGAGGATGCGCGCCGAAGCTCGCGGTCGTGAGCGCGGTCGCGACGCGCGCGGGCCCGCCGGTCGAGAGGAACACGATGCTCGCGAGGAGCGAGAGCAGGATCGCGATCGGCGTCGTCTTGCCGCCCTCCACCACCGCGAGGCCGGCGCCATCCTGCGCGCCGCGGAGCGAATCGACGAGCCCGCCCGCCATCGTCGCCGCCCACAGCGGGATCGCGGCCGCGAGCGCGACGGGGAGACCGAGGAGGATCTGCTCGAGCGCGAGGACGACCCACGGCTCGGACCGCAGCTCCGCGATCGGCGCGATCGCAGGGTAGATCCCGGCCGCGAGGGCGACGCCGAGGATCCCGCGCGCGGGCACCGGCAGCGCCTTGAGGCCGAACGCGGGCACGATCGCCAGCGTCGGCGCGAAGCGTGCCCACGCGAGCCCCAGCGCCTCGAGGTCGACGAGAAGAGCCACCGTGGGGCGCAGATTGACACGGCCCGTTCGTCATGGGAATCGGCGCGGATGCCGCTCGATCTCTCGCTCGTCGGACACAACGGATCGCCCCACGTCCTCGACTACACGTGGAAGGACACCGCGCTCTACGCCCTCGGCATCGGCGCGAAGAAGGACGAGCTCGACTACCTCTACGAGGGCCGCGGCCCGAAGGTGATCCCGAGCTTCGCGGTGGTGCCGATGTTCGCGGCGATGCTCGAGCGCGTCGTGAAGACGGGCGGCGACCTCGCGATGGTCGTGCACGGCAGCGAGCGCGCGCGCGTTCATGCGCCGTTCCCGCCTTCGGGGAGAGCGCTCGCGACGTCGAAGATCGACGGCATCTACGACATGCGAAAGTTCGCGATCGTGATGATCGACACGACGATCCAGGTGAACGACGAGCTCGTCGCCGAGACGCGCACGCAGATCATCATCCGCAACGCGGGCGGCTTCGGCGGCACGACCCCGCCGAAGGAGGAGAAGGCGGCGGAGATCCCGAAGGACCGCGCGGAGCCCGACTTCCGGGTCGAAGAGAAGACGACGCCCGAGCAGGCGCTCCTCTATCGCCTCTCCGGCGATCTCAACCCGCTCCACGCCGATCCCGAGTTCGCGGCGAAGGTCGGCTTCGAGCAGGGCCCGATCCTCCACGGCCTCTGCACCTACGGGCACATGGTCCGTCACGTCACGAAGGGCGCGCTCGGCGGCGACGCCTCGAAGCTCACGGGCTTCGGCTGCACGTTCCGCAAGCCGGTGTGGCCGGGCGACACGCTCGTGACCGAGGGCTGGAAGCTCGACGGCGGCCGCATCGCGCTGCAGGTGAAGGTGAAGGAGCGCGACGAAGCGGTGTGCACCGCGGCCTACGCGCTCAGTGCGTGATCGCGTTGACGCACGCGCCGAGGAGCGAGATGCCGATCACGATCGCGGCGATGCCGAGGCGGATCCAGAAGAAGGTGCTCCAGCCGCCGCCCCACCCGCGGTTGACGTACGCGTTGCCGGCGCCGAAGGGCTGCGCGCCCCCGAAGCCCTGCACGGGGTAGGGCTGGCCATACGGGTTCGGCCCTCCGTACGGGTTGGGCGGCTGTCCGTACGGGTTCGGCGCGCCGTAGGGTTGACCGTACGCCTGCGGCTGCGGCGCGCCGTAAGCGCCGGGCGGCGGGGCTCCGTAGCCGGTCGGTGCGCCGTAGGCTTGGGCTTGCATCGGCGGTGCTTGCGGGGCGAGGGCTTGCCCGCAGAAGCGGCACTGCATCGCCTGCGGGTTGGTGTTGAGGCCGCCACAGGTCCCGCAGGTCGGAGCGCCGCCGTTCATCGTTCGAGAGCGTATCGCTCGCGTGGGTCTATCGCCAGGCGCACAAAACGCCTAAGTAGACCCCCATGGCCAAGCTCCCCAAGTCGCTCGTGATCGTCGGCGCAAAGCGCACTGCCTTCGGAACCATGTCGGGCACGCTGAAGGGCGTGAGCGCGACCGACCTCGCCGTCCACGCGGCCAAGGCTGCGATCGCGCAGTCGGGGATCGCGGCGGAGGCGATCGGCCACGTCATCATCGGCAACGTCATGCAGACGAGCCCGGACGCGATCTACTGCGCGCGCCACGTCGGCCTGAAGGCGGGGCTCCCGATCACGACGCCGGCGCTCACGGTGAACCGCCTCTGCGGCTCGGGTTTCCAGGCGGTCATCAACGGCGCGGAGCAGCTCCTCCTCGGCGAGGCGGAGGCGGTGCTCGTCGGCGGCACGGAGAACATGACGCAGGCGCCGCACATCCTCCGCGGCGGCCGCGAGGGCTGGCCGTTCGGGAAGGCGCCGCAGGTCGAGGACTCGCTCTGGAGCGCGCTCACCGACAGCTACAACAACACGCCGATGGCGGTGACGGCGGAGAACCTCGCGACGAAGTACGGGCTCTCGCGCCAGGACTGCGACGCGTACGCGCTCACGAGCCAGCAGCGCTGGGCGGCGGCGAACGAGAAGGGCGTCTTCAAGGACGAGATCGCGCCGATCTCGATCCAGTCGAAGAAGGCGACGGTGGAGTTCGCCGTCGACGAGCACGCGCGCCCGCAGACGACGATGGAGGCGCTCGCGAAGCTGGCGCCGGTCTTCAAGAAGGACGGCGTGGTGACGGCGGGCAACGCGTCGGGCATCTGCGACGGCGCGGCGGTCCTCGTCCTCACGACGGAGGACTTCGCGAAGTCGAAGGGCTTGAAGCCGCTCGCGCGCCTGGTGCAGTGGGGCGTGGCGGGCGTCGACCCGAGCATCATGGGCATCGGCCCGGCGCCGGCGATCAAGAACGCGCTCGCGCGGGCGGAGCTGAGCCAGGCGGACGTCGATCTCTTCGAGGTGAACGAGGCGTTCGCGCCCCAGTACCTCGCGGTCGAGAAGGAGCTCGGTCTCCCGCGAGAGAAGACGAACGTGAACGGCGGCGCGATCGCGCTCGGCCACCCGCTCGGCGCGAGCGGCGCCCGCATCACGACGCACCTGGTCTACGAGCTCGCGCGCAAGAACGCCCGCTACGCCGTCGGCAGCGCCTGCATCGGCGGCGGCCAGGGCCTCGCGGTGGTTCTCGAGCGCGTCTGATCGGCGGCGGCCCAGCGCGGCTCGTGCATCTGCGCGGGCGCCGTGTGCGGAGCGGAGTGTGGCGACTCCTTCTGCGCGGGCGTGAACCCGACGCAGGCCTGCGCCGAGTGCGCGAACCAGCGCTTCAGCAGGCGGACTGCGCGACGAAGCCGACGTACTGAAGCGCGGGCCGCGCGGCTGCGTGCTCGGTCGATCAGGCGAGCTGTTCGACGAGGACCTTGCCGCTCGTTCGGGCGGCGGCGAGGTCGTCCCAGCCGGTGCCCTGCACGATGCACCAGGCGATCGCGTTCTTCATGCGCTGGACGGCGTCGAGCGCGGAGCGGAGGTCCTGGAACGTCCACGACAGGAGGCCGGGCTCGACCTGCGACCAGCCGTAGACGAAGAGCGTGACCTCGCGGACGGCCGGGACCGCCGAGGGCCGGCTCTCTTCCTTGCAGAGGAAGACGTCGGAATCCTCGAAACCGTCGTAAACCGTCTCGGGCTCGACATCGACGGCCTGGACGGCGCCAGCGACGGCGACGGCCTGGACGGCGTCCGTGTTGCCGTGCGGCGTCTCCGGCGCCTCTTCGGCGGCTTCGGCGGCGCGAACGACGGCGGGGCGAGAGACGGGCGCGGCGGGGACGGGCATGGACGCAGCATCGCTCGACGCCGAAACGCCTTCGCGTCGGAGAACCGACGTCTTGGTGTCGCTGGTCGAGCGCCGGAACAATCGCATCCGCTCCCTCTCTATTGCGCTGTCAATCCGTTCGCGACAAGCGTGAAAATACGAAAACGTACGGCGCGTTGCGTCGTGACGACGAAAGCGCTGCGTCCATCTGCCGCTCGATGCATTTCCCTGCGCTCCAACCCCGCGAACGTTGGAGCTCCAAGCATCCCCTGGGGCAGAAGGGTCCCACCCTGTGGACAGTCGCTCGAACGACGTGCGGCTCGCGCTACATTTGCCTACGAGCGGACTCAGGCGGGCGATGAAGCGCGGGCGATGAAGAACGAGGGCGACAGCGGACGCGACACGCGGCTCGACCCGCTGGATCTCGTGCCCGACCCGACCGTGCCGGGCGAGGTCCTCATGCCGCCGGACCCGACCGAGGTCGTCCCCCGCGACGCGCACTTCGCGCCCGCCGCGCCCGACCCCACGCCGTCACGACCGCCCCAGCCTCCCCGACCGCGCCGCGCCGCGCCCCCGCCTCTGCCCTCGGCCCACCGCGCATCACCGGGCCAAGGCGCACCGGGCCCGGGTCGCAGCGCACCGCCGGGATACAACGCGCTACCGGGACACGGCGCGCCAGCAGGACATGGCGGGCCGCCCCGCGGGGCGACGGGATACGGCGCGGCGGGCGCACCAGCAGGACAGCGTGAGCTGCCGCAGGGCGCGGTGGGATACGGCGCGTCAGCAGGACAGCGTGAGCCGCCGCAGGTGGCGGCGGGATACGGCGCGCCAGCAGGTGAGCGGCCAGGGGCGGCGGGATACGGCGCGCCAGCAGGACATGGCGGGCCGCCCCGCGGGGCGACGGGATACGGCGCGGCGGGCGCACCAGCAGGTGAGCGGTCACACGGAGCGGCGGGATACGGCGCGTCAGCAGGACATGGCGGGCCGCCGCAGGGAGCGGCGGGATACGGCGCGCCAGCAGGACAGCATGAGCCGCCGCAGGGCGCGGCGGGATACGGCGCGTCAGCAGGACATGGCGGGCCGCTCGAAGGCGCGGCGGGATACGGCGCGCCAGCAGGACATGGCGCGCCCCCGGGACACGGCGCGCTCCCGGGACACGGCGCGCCGCCCAGACCCGACGCACCGCCGGGATACGGCGCGCCTTCGGGACACGGCGCGCCACCAGGACACGCACCGCCGGGATACGGCGCGCTCCCGGGACACGGCGCGCCGCCCAGACCCGACGCACCGCCGGGATACGGCGCGCCACCGAGATACGGCGCGGCAGGACACGGCGGGCCGTCGGGATACAGCGAGCCGCACGGAGACGACGCACCGACGGGACACGGCGGGCTGCACGGAGACGACGCGCCTACGGGACATGGCGGACCACCCGGGCACGGCGTGCCGCTGGGATATGGCGAGCCGCACGGAGACGACGCACCGACGGGACACGGCGGGCTGCTGCACGGAGACGATGCGCCTACGGGACACGGCGGGCCTCCTGGACATGGTGCGTTGCACGAGTACGTCGTATCGCATGGATACGGCGATTCGCTCGAATACAGTATAACTCCCGGATTCGCGGCGGCAGGTGGACGGGCTCCGTCCGATGCGCCGCCCTCGTACGAGGCGCCGCCGCCGCTTGGGGCGCCGTTGCTGCGGCCGCGGTTGCCTACGCAGCCGTTGATGGGGAGCGGGGCCGGTGACGTCGTGTTCCTTCCGACCGAGGCGCCGACGGATGCGCCCTCGCCGGCCGAGCTCGGGATGCTCCGCGCCTCGGACATGCCGCCCGCCGACGCCGTGCGCGCGCGTGCGCCGCGGCTCACGTCGGGGTGGCCGTTCCTTCCGCTCGCGCCCGTGCTCGTCGTCATCATCGGGCTCGCGGTCGCGTTCGCGATCGGGCTCGTCGGCCTCGACCAGCTCGCGCGCGCGGGGGAGGAGCACGCCGGCGCGCGCGCGGAGCTCCTCGCCGTCACCGTCGCGGCGCGGCTCGGAGGGATCCCGCCGTCGCGGCGGCTCGACGCGACCCAGTTCGCGCAGCGCCGCGGGCACGCCGAGATGGTCGTCGTCTCGCCGAGCGGCGACGTGCTCTACGACGCCACGGTGGGGGCGCCCGACGGCAACGCGCTCCGCCACATGCTCGCGCACAAAAAGGGCGCGTTCGTGATGCAGCGCATGGGCCGCGCGCGCTACTTCGTGCAGCCCGTCGATCCGAGCCAGTTCCTGATCGTCCTCGTGCCCGAGCCGCCGGCCGAAGGCGGGAGCGCGCTCCTCAGCGCCCTCGTCGCGCTCACGGTGCTCCTCCTCGGCTCCGCCGCCGGCGTCGCGTACGCCGTGTCGCGCGACATCACGCGCGACGTCGACTTCGTGACCGATCGCGTCCGCACGATGGCGCAGATCCGCACCGAGCCCACCGGCGAGCTCATCCCCGCGCGCGCGCTCGACGAGATCGGCATCCTCACCGCCACGTTCAACAAGCTCGTCGCGCGCTTCGGTCGCGCGTCGGCGGCGTACCGCGGGGACCTCGCGCGCGCGTCGGTCGCCGATCGCGAGCGCGCCGCGTTCCTCGCCGCGGTGAGCCACGAGCTCAGGTCGCCGCTCAACGCGATCCTCGGCTTCGCCGACATCCTGATGGAAGAGGTCGACGGTCCGCTCTCGCCGTCGGCGAAGGAAGAGGTGGAGCAGATCCGCGGGTCGGGGCAGCACCTCCTCGGCCTCATCAACGACATCCTCGAGTTCTCCGCGCTCGAGGCGGGGCAGCTCCGCCTCGCGCGGAGCCGCGTCGACGTGTTCGCCCTCGCCAACGAGGTCGTCAAGGAGGCGCGCGGCCTCGTCGGCAACCGGCCCCTCGTCGTCCGCGTCCTCGGCGAGTCGCTCGTCGCGCGCGTCGACGGCCGCCGCGTCCGCCAGATCGTCGGCAACCTCGTGAACAACGCGATCAAGTTCACCCAGCAGGGTGAGGTCGTCGTGAGCGTCCGGCGCGTCGGCGCGCAGGCGGTGCTGAGCGTCACCGACACCGGCCCCGGCATCTCGGAGGCCGATCGCGCGCTCATCTTCGAGGAGTTCCAGCAGGCGAAGACCGAGCGCACGCGGCGCCGCGGCACCGGCCTCGGCCTCGCCATCACGCGCCGCCTCGTCACGCTCCACCACGGCACGATCACCGTGCAGAGCGAGCTCGGGCGCGGCTCCACCTTCGAGGTGAGCCTCCCGATCGGCAACATCGACGCCCCGCCCTCGCGGAAGCTCAACGGACCCGGCCTCTCGTCGCTTCCTCCGCAGGGCCCCTCGATCCCGCCGTCGATGCCGCCGTGGGGAGGCGGGCCATGATCTCCGCGCGCCTCCTCCTCCGCCTGGTCGCGATCGAGATCGCGACCCACGTCGTCGCGTTCCTCCTCTCCGCCGTCTTCGCGCCGCGCGTGCTCCTCCTCGAGGACCGGTCGTCGAGCGCGTCGCTGCTCGTCATCCTCGCGATGGGCTTCGTCTGCGCCGCGCTCTCGGCGGGGCTCGCCGTCGTCGCGCATTTCCGCATCCGCCCGCTCCTCAAGGCGCTCGACGCAGGGCGCGCCCCGACCGACGCGCGCCACGTCCTCGCGCTCTACGGGACCCCCGCGCTCCTCGCGATCGCGAACGTCGGGTTCGCCTTCGTCGTCTCGCTCTTCCCGCTCCTCCAGCCGCTGCGCCCGCACGCGCTCGACATGGTCACGCAGCTCGGCATCAACGTGCTCGTCCTCACGCTCGCGAGCACGACCACGCTCCCCGCCTACGTCCTCATGCGCGCGCAGGTGGCGCGCACGCTGGAGCTCGTCTCGCCGAAGCTCGCGGAGGAGGGGCTGCGCCAGGTCGGGCGCGGCGTCCTCGGCCGCGTGCGGAAGCGCTACGTCGCCGCCGTCACGCTCCCGGTCGCCTTCGTCGCGCTCGGCGCGTCGCTCCTCGCCGATTCGCACGCGCGCGCCTCCGACAAGGCCGCGCGGGCGGTGGACGCGGTCGACCTCGCCCACGCCGCGTTCGAGGACCTCGACAACGCCACGCCGGAGGAGCTCTCCGCGCGCAACGCGGCGATCGAGGCGGCCGCGTCGCTCGGCTTCCACGTCGAGCCGATGGCGAGCAACGACGGGCTCGGCAACGAGCCGATCCGCGAGGGCGACGAGGTCTCGACCCAGCTCACGATCCGGCTCGAGGGACAGCGTGGGGCGCGCGTGCGCTTCGGGACCGCGCGCGTCTCACCGGCGTTCTTCGCCTACGCGATCCTCGCGCTCGCCGCGGTCGGGCTCGCCGGCTTGCTCGGCACGCGCGTGGCCGCGTTCTTCGACGCCGACCTCGCGCTCGCGACGCGCGAGATCCGTCGCGCCGGCGTCGCCGAGGTCATGCGCGGCACGATCATGCTCCACGAGGCGCGCTTCTCGAACGTCGACGGGCTCCTCCGCGCGATCGACGCGCTCGGCGGCATCTTCCGCCAGTTCGCGTCCGCGCAGCGCCGCGCGATCGACGCGCGCGAGGCGACCGAGCGCATGCGCGGGCTCCTCCTCGCGTCGATGAGCCACGACCTCAAGGCGCCGCTCAACGCCGTGCTCGGCTTCACCGAGCTCGTGCGCCGCAACCCGATGACGAAGGAGCAGCTCGAGAGCCTCGCGATCATCGAGCAGCGCGGGCGCGAGCTCCTCGTCCTCATCGACACGATCCTCGACAGCGCGCGCGTCGAGGCGGGCGAGCTCGAGGTCTCGCCGTCGCCGTCGGCGGTGAGCGACGTCGTCATGTCCGCCGTCCTCGAGGCGCGCGATCTCACCGTCGGCACGGAGGTGAAGATCATGGGCGAGATCCAGCCGGGCATCCCGATGCTGACGATCGACAGCACGCGCATCGCGCAGGCGCTCACCGCGGTCGTGATGACCGCCGCGCGCTTCAGCGACAAGGGCATCGTCCCGGTGCGCGCGACGCTCCCCGCCGACGCCGGCGAGCGCCTCCGGATCGAGGTCGAGACGAGCGGCGAGGGCCTCCCCGTCGCCGAGCGCGAGAAGATCTTCGACGCCTTCAAGAGCGCCGAGAGTGCGCGGAGGCAGGGAGGTCTCGGTCTCGGTCTCCAGCTCGCGCGCTCCATCGTCGAGATCCACATGGGCACGATCGAGGTCGACAACACCGACCACGGCGGAATGATTTTCCGCATTTGGCTGCCTGTGAACAACGACGTCGGTGTGATCCGCGCGCGCGCCAGCCAGCCCACCATGGCGAGCGATCCCCTCGTGCCGGCGACGGCACGCTGATTGCTCGAGATCATTTGTGCGCCGGGCGCGTAGAAATCTCTGCACGCTTGGGGTGGAATGATCATGGTGGGTCGGCCGTCGAAGGACGGTCGAGTTGAAGCTGGAGGAAGGCGATGGGCGGTAAGGCGAAGATCGAGAACCTGACGAACACCTGGTACGGCTTCGCCGTCTTCTCCGCGATCGTCACGCTGCTCCAGCGTGGCATCGGCGTCTTCACGCTGGTCTGGGGCGCGCTCGGGCTCGTCGTCAGCTGGATCTTCGTCTACCTCTGGGGTCGCGCGCTCGTCCGCAAGTCGTCGACCGCGCGCTTCATCCTCATCGCCGTCTCGGCGCTCTCCACCCTCGGCGGCGCCTACAGCGCGGCGCAGGCCTCGTGGGCCTTCGTCCACGCCTGGGAGCTCAGCCTGATCATCACCGCGGCCTACAGCGCGGTCAGCGCATGGATCATGGCGAAGTCCTTCCGCACCCTCACCGATTCCTCGGTCAAGGCGTATTTCGCCTGACCTGACCTGACGGCCTCAGCGTCTCCCGCGCGCGACTCCCTTCGTGGAGGCCGCGCGCGTTGTTTTTGTCAGGTGGATGATCGCGTCGCGGACGAAGCGGCACGTGTCGTCGGCGTCGAGGGCGGTTGGCCATAGGAGGTCCATGCTGCCCGGTGGGATGTGGAACGGCACGGGGGCGGTCTGGAGCTTCGGGTGGAGGCGGACGATCGCGCGCGCGACGGTCGCCGGCACCGTCGCGACGAGCGCGCTCCCTTCGACGATCGCGCCGATGTTGTGGAAGGCCGCGACGGAGCAGCGCACGCGACGCTGCCGCCCAAGGTAGTCCTCGACCAGGCCGCGGAGGTCGCCGTTGTACGAGACGATGACGTGCTCGTGCGCGAAGTACGCGCGCTCCGACGGGCGCTTCCCGAGCTTGACGTGGCGCGGATCGAAGAGGCAGACGAACCCGCCCGTGAAGAGCGGGTGCCGGCGGATCGCGCGCGGCAGCTCGTCCGCGACCGTGACCGCCATGTCGATGCGGCGCAGCGCGAGCGCGTCGCCGACGGTGCGGAACTGCACCGGCAGCACCACGACGCGCATCCGTGGCGCCTCGCGCGCGAGGAGGCGGAGCAGCGGCGGCAAGAGCCACTGCTCCGCCGAGTCCGCGAGGCCGAGGCGGATCGTGCGCTCGCTCGTCCGCGGGTCGAAGCGCGGCGGCGCGAGCGACGCCGCGATCACCGCGTCGAGGTGCGGCCGCACGTCGGCGACGAGCTGCGCGCCGCGCTCGGTGAGGACGACGCCGCGCCCGTGCCGCGCGACGAGCGGCGCGCCGATCGCGACGGTGAGGCGGCGGAGCGCCGCGCTGATGGCGGGCTGGGTGAGGTAGAGCCGCGCCGCCGCGAGCGTGACCGAGCCGGTGTCGGCGACCGCGACGAGGACGCGGAGCAGGTTCAGGTCGAGGTCGCGTCCATAAGCCACGTTCATGAATCGTATGTATCCTATTCACTAATCTTCATCGACGGCGCGCCGTAGGGTGAACGCCATGAAGACGACCAAGCTCGGAGAGACGGGTCCGCAGGTATCGGCGATCGCGCTCGGCTGCATGGGCATGTCGGGCATGTACGGCGCGTCGAGCGACGACGAGAGCATCGCGACGATCCACGAGGCGATCGATCGCGGCGTCACGCTGCTCGACACCGGCGACTTCTACGGCATGGGCCACAACGAGATGCTGCTCGGCCGCGCGCTCGCGGGCGGGCGGCGCGACAAGGTGCAGCTGTCGGTGAAGTTCGGCGCCCTGCGCGCGCCCGACGGCGCGTTCGTCGGCTTCGACGCGCGGCCCGCCGCGATCAAGAGCTTCGTCGCGTACAGCCTGACGCGCCTCGGGGTCGACGTCATCGACGTGTACCGTCCCGCCCGCCTCGATCCCGCGGTGCCGATCGAGGAGACGATCGGCGCGATCGCGGACCTGATCAAGGCCGGTTGGGTGAAGCACATCGGCCTCTCGGAGGTAGGGGCGGAGACGATCCGCCGCGCGCACGCGGTGCACCCCATCGTCGACCTCCAGATCGAGTACGCGATCGCGACGCGCGGCCCGGAGGAGAAGATCTTCCCCGTCCTCCATGAGCTCGGGATCGGCGCGACGCTCTACGGCGTGCTCTCGCGCGGCCTCCTCAGCGGGAGCAAGCCGGCGGGGAAGGCGGACTTCCGCGCGCACCTCCCGCGGTTCGCGACGAGCGCGAACGAGGAGCCGGTCGCGAAGCTCCGCGCGTTCGCGGAGAAGATCGGCCGCACGCCGGCGCAGGTCTGCGTCGCGTGGGCGCTCGCGAAGGAGCCGCGGTTCGTGCCGGTGATCGGCGCCCGCACCCGCGCGCAGCTCGACGTGCTCGACGTCGCCGACCGGCCGCTCGGCGCCGGCGAGCTGGCCGAGCTCGAGCGCATCTTTCCGCCCGGCGCGATCCAGGGTCCGCGCTACCAGGAGGCGCAGATGAAGATGCTCGACAGCGAGCGGTGACAGCGAGCGGCGAGCGTCAGCGCTTCGGCGCTGCTTCGATCGCGCAGAGGACGCCGCGCGCCTTGTTGCGCGTCTCGTCGGCCTCGCTCTGGGGGTCGCTCGCCTCGACGACGCCCGCGCCGGCGGTGACCTCGAACGTGTCGCCCTTGCACACGAGGGTCCGGATCGCGATCGCGAGGTCGAGGTCGCCGCCGCCGCCGATCCAGCCGATCGCGCCGCCGTAGATGCCGCGCGGGCGCGCCTCGAGCTCGCGGATGATCTGCATCGCGCGGACCTTCGGCGCGCCGCTCAGCGTCCCGGCCGGGAACGCCGCGCGCGCGACCTCGAGCGGCGGCGTCGAGGCGGGGACCTTGCCGCGCACCTCGCTCACGATGTGCATGACGTGCGAGTAGCGCTCGATCTCGAACCTCCGCACGAGCTCCACCGATCCGATCGTCGACACCCGACCGACGTCGTTGCGCCCGAGATCGATGAGCATGACGTGCTCCGCGCGCTCCTTCGGATCCGCGAGCAGCTCCTCCTCGAGCGCGGCGTCCTCCTCCGGCGTCTTGCCGCGCGGCCGCGTCCCCGCGAGCGGCCGCACCGTCATCGTCCCGTCCGCGTCGAGGCGGACCATCGTCTCCGGCGACGCGCCCGCGATGCAGAGCCGCTCCGTCGCTCCCTCGGCCGGCGGCAGATCGAGGAAGTACATGTACGGCGAGGGGTTGACGAGCCGCATCGCGCGGTAGACGTCGAACGGATCGCGCCCCTCGCGCGGGACGGAGAACGTGCGCGCGAGGACGATCTGGAACGCGTCGCCGGCCGCGATGTACTCCTTCGCGGCGAGGACGCGTTCCTTGTATTCTGCATCGGTCAGATCGGTGGTCACGTCGGCGGGGATGCGCGTCCGATCGGGGACCGCGATGTCGCCGAGGACGGCGGAGCGGTGAAGATCGGCGTAGGCGCGCTCGACGTCGTCCGCCGACTCCGCCGCGATCGTGACCGTCTGCGCGAGCGCGTCGAACACGATGACGACGGCGCCGCCGAGGAAGCGCGCGAGCGGGACGAAGTGTCTGGTCCACGTCGCGTCGTTGCCGGCGGGCACCTTCTCGATGCGATGAACGATGTCCCACGCGAGGTAGCCGACGTGCGCCGCCGCGAACTTCGCCGCCGTCGACGCGTCGCCGTCCACCGCGCGTCCCTGGAAGAGCCCGCCCGCCGAGGCGATCGGATCGCCTCCTTCTCCGAGCGTCACCGCCGGCGGCGCGCCGCGACGGAGCACCATCTTCCAGCCGATCCGATCGAGGATCGCCTCCCACCGCGGCCGGTAGCCGAGGATCGAGAAGCGCCCCCAGCGCTCGCCGCCGACGACGCTCTCGAGGAGGAACGACGCGCCGTCGGGATCGCTCGCGCGGAGCGAGGCATAAGCCCGAACGGGCGTGAGCGCGTCGGAGACGAGCGTGCGTGTGACGACCTTCACCGCCCCACGATACTCGAGCGCGTCTCGAGTCGCGCTACGATGAGGACATGAGCGCCGCGACGAGCCAGAAGTCCTTCGAGGATCTCTATCGCGAGATCCAGGCGCTGCCGGAGGGCTCGCAAGGCGAGATCCTCACGCCGGGCGAGATCCACATCACGATGGGACGCCCCGGCGGGCCGCACCGCCGCGCGGCGCAGCAACTGTTTCGCGATCTCGACGGCGCGGACGAGGTCTCGCGCAAGGGGGGCTGGTGGCTCGAGGTCGAGCCGGAGGTGCGCTTCGGCGCGCGCCTGTTCGATCCGGACATGGCCGGATGGCGGGTGGCGAACGTGCCCGTGCTGCCGGAGGACAATCCGATCACCATCCTCCCCGACTGGGCGTGTGAAGTGCTGTCGCCGCGAACGGTGCGTACGGACCTCACGATCAAGCTCCCGCACTACGCCGCGTCGGGCGTGCCCTTCATCTGGATCGTCGATCCCGGCGCGCGTCTCGTGCAGGTCTATGCGTCCCAGGCGAGCCGCGCCGTCCTCGTCGCCACCGCGACCGACGAGGACGCCGTCCGCTTGCCGCCCTTCGATCTCGACGTCCATCCCGCTCGCTGGTGGCTCCCCGAAGAGCCGGCGAGCCCCGGAGAGACCGCTCAGCCCTGAGCTGCGACCGTTCGCCGAGGCTGGACGGGGCCAAGGCCGCGCTCCGCCGTAGATTGCAGGTCAGGACCATGCTACCGAACGCCCCCACCCCGGTTTTCGCCCGGCCCATGACCTTCGTCGAAGCCAAGAACCTCCCGTCGCACATCGGGATCATCATGGACGGCAACGGCCGCTGGGCGCAGCTCCGCGGGCGCGAGCGCGTCGAAGGGCACCGCGAGGGGTCCAAGGCCGTGCGCCGCATCGTCCGCGCCGCGCGGCGGCTCGGGATCCGCGCCCTCACGCTCTACGCGTTCAGCGAGCAGAACTGGGCGCGCCCCGACCTCGAGGTCGACGCGCTCATGCAGCTCCTCCGCGAGTTCCTGCTCTCCGAGCGCGACGAGATCCTCGAGAACGGGATCCGCCTCAACGCGATCGGCAACCTCGGACGCCTCCCCGCCGTCGTGCGCGGCGTCCTCGATCCGCTGCGGAGCGAGAGCTCCGGCAAGGACGAGATGACGCTCACCCTCGCCCTGAGCTACGGCGGCCGCGAGGAGATCGCGACCGCGGCGCGCGAGCTCGCGCGCGAGGTGGCGGCCGGGCGCGCGTCGCCCGACGACGTGACGGAGGAGGCGCTCCACAAGCGCATGCCCAGCCTCACGGTCGGAGACCCGGACCTCGTCATCCGCACCGGTGGAGAGCGACGCATCTCGAACTTCCTCCTCTACGGGCTCGCCTACGCCGAGCTCCATTTCGCCGACGTGCTGTGGCCCGACTTCAGCGAGGTCGACCTCTACGACGCCATCGCGAGCTACCAGGCTCGCGAGCGGCGCTTCGGGCTCGTGGGCAAAGCGCCCGAGCCCGTCCTCGCGCCGCCGCCACCGCTACGCCTCGTGGGATAGATGGCCCGAGAGACGAAGGAGCAGGCGAAGTCGGCCAACAAGAACCTCGCCGTTCGCGTCGCGACCGCCGCCGTCGGCGCGCCGCTCATCCTGCTCCTCCTCTACAAGGGCGCGCCCTGGGGCTTCTACCTGCTCGTGCTCCCCGCGACGTTGATCGCGGCGTGGGAGCTCTTCAACATGACGCACCCGGGGGACAAGGGCTCCCAGGTGCTCGGCGTCGCGCTCACGGCGGCGACCTCGGCGGCGACGTTCTTCGCCTATCTCGATCCGCGCATTTTCGTCACCACCCTCGCGATCGTCCCCCTCGCGGGGCCGCTCCTCACGCTGTTTCGCCTCGGCGACATGAAGACCGCCGGCCTCCGCGCGATGGCGCTCGGGTTCGGGGCGCTCTTCGTCGGCGTGCCGCTCACGCTCCTCGCCATGCTCCGCCGCGATCTCGGCGATCAGGGTCCGGGCTACGTCGTGATGACGATCATGTTCGCGTGGTTCGCGGACACCGGCGGCTACTTCGCGGGGCGCTTCCTCGGCAAGCACAAGCTCTACGAGGCGGTGTCGCCCAAGAAGACGATCGAGGGCGCGATCGGCGGCCTCGCCGGCGCCGCCCTTGGCGCGCTCCTCGCGCATTTCTGGTTCTTGCCGTCGCTCCCGCTCGGCGCCGGGGTCGTCCTCGCCCTCGTCGCGGGGGCGCTCGGGCAGGCGGGGGACCTCGGCGAGTCGCTGCTCAAGCGCTCGTTCGGGGTGAAGGACTCGGGCGCGATCGTCCCCGGGCACGGCGGCATCCTCGACCGCGTCGACGCCTTGATGCTCACGAGCGCCGTCACATTCCTCTACACCCTGTGGTTCGTGACTCATGCGTGAGTGAACGCGATCAAATTTCGCGCACTAGGCCCTTTCCGCCCCGCAAGGATGGACTAAGAGAGAGCCTCGATGTCACCCAACGACTCTTCTACCGAGACGAAGACCGCGAACCCCGTGCCGCCCCCGCCGGGCTCTTCGCGCACGATCATCGTGAAGGAGTACGACTTCTTCAAGGTCGTCCAGGACTACCTCGAGCGCGCCTCGCGGACGCTCGACCTCGCCGACTTCGTGCGCACCATCCTCTCGCAGCCGAAGAACGAGCTCATCATCAACTTCCCCGTGAAGATGGACAACGGCGAGGTCCGCCTCTTCAAGGGATACCGCGTCCAGCACAACAACCTGCTCGGGCCGTTCAAGGGCGGCATGCGCTTCCACCCGTCCGTCACCCTCGACGACGTGAAGGCGCTCGCGGCGATGATGACCTGGAAGTGCGCGCTCATGCGCGTCCCGTTCGGCGGCGGCAAGGGCGGCATCAAGTTCGATCCGCACGCCGTCACGAAGAACGAGCTCCAGAAGATCACGCGCCGCTTCACGCACGCGCTCGGCGAGAACATCGGCCCCGAGTACGACATCCCCGCGCCCGACGTCGGCACGAGCAGCCAGACGATGGCGTGGATGATGGACACGTACTCGAACATGGTCGGCGCCGCGAACAAGCAATCCGTGAAGGGCGTCGTTACCGGCAAACCCGTCGCTTCCGGCGGAACCCTCGGCCGCGCGAAGGCGACCGGTCAGGGCGCGGTGTTCTGCGTCATCGAGTGGGCGAAGGAGAAGGGCTTCGACCTCGAAGGCTCGACGATGACGGTGCAGGGCTTCGGCAACGTCGGCTCCCACCTCGCCGTCATCCTCTCGCGCCTCGGCGTCTCCACGATCGCGGTCGGCGATCACTCCGGCTACCTCCTGAACCCCGAGGGCTTCAACGCGCACAAGCTCCAGGACTGGGTCGAGACCCACGGCTCGATCGCGGGCTACCCCGGCGGCAAGGCGATCACGCGCGAGGAGTTCTTCAAGACGAAGGCGGACATCTTCGCCCCCTGCGCGCTCGAGAACCAGATCGGCGAGAACGAGGCGAAGAGCCTCGAGTGCAAGGTCATCGTCGAGGGCGCGAACGGCCCGACCAACCCGATCGGCGAGCGCATCCTCCTCGAGAAGGGGATCGACATCCTCCCCGACGTCCTCGCCAACTCCGGCGGCGTCACCGTGAGCTACTACGAGTGGGTCCAGAACAAGCGCAGCGAGTCCTGGACGGAGGAGGAGGTCGACGCGAAGCTCGAGAAGGCGATGACCCGCGCTTACCGCGAGGTCGCGGACTTCTCGCGCCAGCACAAGGTCGACCGCCGCATCGCGGCATACGGCCTCGCTCTCCAGCGCATCGAGGCGGTCTACAAGGAGCGCGAGATCTTCCCCTGATCCGCTGACGCGAGCCTGAAACACGAAGCGCCGTTCCCGCCTTTTTGGGGGGAGCGGCGTTCGGCATTGTAGACTCGCCGATCGCGGATGGCCGACACGGACGTCATCGGTATCGTCTCGCTCCTGCTCGCGGCAGGCGGCGCGGCCTACCTTTTTCGTGCGCGCCTGATCGGGCGGGCCGCCGCCCCCGAACAGCCGCCCCCGGCCCCCGAGAAGCCGTCCGCCGCGCGCGAGGCGAAGACGCTGCCGCCGACGCTCCGGCCGGCCTCCGATCGCCCGCCGGCGAAGACGGCGGCGAAGACCGCCGCGAAGGCCTCCGCGAAGACGAAGACGACGACGCCCGAGAGCCCCGCCGCGAAGGCGGTCGAGGCGCCGGTCGTCGAGAAGCTCGTCGACGAGGCCGCTCCGTCGACGAAGCCCGAGGAGGCCGACGAGCCGCCGACCGTGCCGCCGCCGAAGGACCTCCCGCCGCCGAAGGAGCGCATCGTCGTCGACAGCGACGTCCCGGCGCCGGCGCCGGTCCCGAAGAAGGCCGGCTTCAAGAAGCAGACGATCGTCGGGCTGCCGGAGCCCGCCCTGCTCGACGTCGTGCCCAAGCTCGACTTCGAAGAGGACGAAGACGTCGAGCCGACCCGGGTCGGACGCTACGAGCGCCAGTCGATCCGGCCGCCGGTCGAGAAGCACGTCTTCGACGAAGGGGCGGACCTCGAGAAGCGGCAGGAGGGCGCGCCGCTCGCCCTCGCGGTGTACGCGCTCGCGCAGACCGATCCGGGCAAGCGGCGGAAGCAGAACGAGGACAGCTACCTCGTGCGCGATCCCGACAGCCTCTACGTCGTCGCGGACGGCATGGGCGGGCACCGCGGCGGGCAACACGCGAGCAAGCTCGCGGTCGAGACGATCAACGACGCGTTCGAGAAGCGGTCGTTCGAGGCGGAGGCGCACGCCGACCTGCCGCCGCCGGCGTCCGAGCTCGCGCGCGCGATCCAGATGGCGAACTCGCAGATCCTCGTGGAGGCGGAGCTCAAGCCCGAGCTGAAGGGGATGGGCACGACGCTGTGCGCGGCGCGGTTCTGCGACGACAACCGCCGGCTCTTCATCGGGCACGTCGGCGACAGCCGCTGCTACCGCCTCCGCGGCGGCGTGATGAAGCAGATGACCGCCGACCACACGATGGCCGACTACGGCGTGACGGGGCCCGAGGGCGCGCACCTGAGCCGCGCGCTCGGCGTGTGGCCGACGGTGCCGATCGACGTGATCATGGCGACGCCGCAGCTCGATGACGTGTACCTGCTCTGCTCCGACGGCCTCACGAAGATGCTGACGAACGAGACGATCCAGACGCAGCTCCTCCACGAAGAGGACCCGAAGGCGGCGGTGGAGCGGCTCGTCTTCTTCGCGAACGCGCACGGCGGGAAGGACAACATCACGGTCATCCTCCTTCGGGTCGTGGAGCCGGGGTGGCTGCCACCTTCCGAGCGCGAGGCGGCCGCTTCGACGTAACATGGGGTGATGGGCGTCGCTGCCGTGCCCGCGATCGGAGACGTCGTGATGGATCGCTACCGCGTCGAGCGCTTCGTCGGCAGCGGGGGCATGGCGCACGTCCTCGCCGCGCGGCACCTCACGCTCGGGAACGAGGTCGCGATCAAGGTGCTCGAGCCGCAGCTCGCGAACGACCTCGAGGCGCGGGAGCGCTTCGCGCGCGAGTCGCGGGCGATGGCGACGCTCACGAGCAAACACACCGTGCGGGTGTTCGACGTCGGCGCGCTCCCGTCGGGGCTGCCCTTCATGGTGATGGAGCTCCTCGAGGGACGCGACCTCAACCGCGAGCTCGCCGAGCGCGGCCCGCTCCCGTTCCTCGAGGCGTGCGAGTACATCGATCAGGCGTGCGAGGCCGTCGCGGAGGCCCACGCGCAAGGGATCATCCATCGCGACCTCAAGCCTCACAACCTGTTCCTCACGCAGCTGAAGGGGAAGCCCCTCATCCGCGTCCTCGATTTCGGGATCGCGCGCACGATCAAGGGCGGCGCGGTCCCGAAGCTCGAGACGATCACGCGCCTCGGCGACGTCGTCGGGACGCTGCACTACATGGCGCCGGAGCAGATCCGGAACTCGGCCGCGGTCGAGCCGCGGAGCGACGTGTGGGCCCTCGGCGCGTGCCTCTACAAGCTGATCACCGGCTTCCCGCCGTTCCCGCAGCAAGGGGAGGCGCCGCTCATGAGCGCGATCCTCACCGCGCCGCCGAAGCCGATCGGCGAGCACAGGAAGGACGTCCCCGCCGTGCTCGCGAGCGTCATCATGCGCTGCTTGCGGAAGCCGGTCGAGGAGCGCTTCCCGAACGCGAACGAGCTGCGGAAGGCGCTCGCGGAGGCCATCGCGCTGATGGCGACGAGCGACCTCGCCGACAGGACCGACGTCATGGCCCATCCCCCGGACGTGCTGCGTCGCACGGCGGGGCTCCACAAGGAGACGATGCGGTCGGGGACGCTGGATCCCGAGCCGCCGAGGAAGAAGTTCGACAAGACGATGCCGCTCGACGCGCGGATGGCGCGCGAGCTCGTGGAGCGCCGGTCGTCGTCGTCGCCGATGCTCGCGGCGTCCGCGTCGTCGTCGTCGATGCTCGCGGCTCCGTCGGCGGCGCCCGCGCCGCGCGCGTCGTCGCCGATGATCGCGACCGGACGTCCCTCCTATCCGATGGCGCCGCCCGCGCCCATGCCGCCCGCTTCGCACATGCCCGCGACGCCGCCGGCTCCTCGTTCGTCGTCGCTCACCTTCCTCGCGATCGTCGCCGCCGTCGCGATCGGCGTCTTCCTCGCGGGGCTCGGTCTCATCGTCGTGTCTCGCTATCGCTGAGCCGCGCGCGGTATAAGCGTCGCATGGCGTACGTACGCACGCGGCTCGGGCGGCTCTTTTACGAGGAGCGCGGCGCGGCACGAAGGAAGGGCGATCCGGCGATCGTCCTCCTCCACGGTCTCCTCTTCGACGGAGGCATGTGGCGCGGGCAGATCGAGGCGCTCGCGTCGCGCGGGCGCGTGCTCGTCTTCGACGGACCGGGACACGGAAAGAGCGAGCCCGCGCCGCGCTTCATGCTCGAGGACCACGCCGACGCGCTCTTCGATGCGTTCGGTGAGCTCGGCGTCGATCGCGCCGTCGTCGTCGGCCTCTCGTGGGGCGGCATGGTCGGGATGCGCCTCGCGCTCCAGCACCCCGAGAAGGTGAAGGCGCTCGCGCTGCTCGACACGAGCGCGTCGGCGGAGCCGCTGCCGGAGAAGATCAAGAACCGCGCGTTCATCGCGCTGCACCGGCGGCTCGGGTTCCCGTACGGCCTCTACCTGCGCGAGGTCGCGCCGAAGATGTTCGCCTCCCGCACGATCGCGGAGCGTCCCGATCTGGTCCTCGCCTCGTACAAGCGCGTGATGGGGTTCCATCGCGGCGGCATGAGCCGCGCGGCGATCGCCGTGATGATCCACCGCAAGGACATCAAGGATCGGCTCGGGCGGATCAACGTGCCCACGCTCGTGCTCTGCGGCGCGGAGGACCGCGCGACGGTGCCGGCCGAGAGCGAGGCCATCGCGGAGCGTGTTCCGGGCGCCGAGCTCGTCCTCCTCGACGGGCTCGGGCACATGTCCGCGCTCGAAGATCCGGAAGCGGTCAACGCGCGGCTCGTGCCATTCGTCGCCAAGTGCTTTGAGTAAGACCTCGCCCTACATGCGCAGCAACTGTTACAGGGTAGCGTCGGCTCGTTTTTCGCAGTACTTACGTTGACAATGTCTTCGAGAGACTCGGAGGGAACGGATCGGGGCGCTCTCACGGAGCTGACGTCGGAGAACAAGGCGGCGACCGGCACCGCCGCTCCGCGTCTCACCGCGTTCTGGGACGGGGGCTCTCTCGCGCGCGTCCTGCCGGTGACCGGCACGCTCACGATCGGCCGCTCGTCGGGCTGCGACGTGCGGATCGATCACACGTCCGTGTCGCGCAAGCACGCCGTCCTGCACGTCGGGGCGGTCACGAAGATCGAGGACGCCGGCAGCGCGAACGGCACGAAGGTCGCGGGCCGCATGGTGGGCTCGGGGCAGCAGGTGACCGTTCAGCCGGGCGAGATCATCGAGATCGGCAACGTCGTCGTCGTCCTCCAGGGCGGCGACAAGGACGCCGCCGCCGCGAGCGCGCCCGCGTTCCGGCCGACGCCGTCGCGTCCGAGCAAGCTCCCGCCCGCCGCGCACTCGACCACGATCGCGCCGCCGGGCGCGCGCGCGAACGAGACGCCGATGCAGCGCCTCGAGCGCCTCGTGAAGCTCGTCGCGGCCGGCAACATCCACGTCCTCATCACGGGCGAGACCGGCGTCGGCAAGGAGGTCGTCGCCGAGCGCATCCATCGCGCGTCGCGCCGCGCGGCCGGCCCGTTCCATCGCGTCGAAGCGGCCGCGCTCGCGGAGAACCTCCTCGACATCGAGCTCTTCGGGCAGGCCGACAAGCCCGGCCTCTTCGAGACCTCGAACGGCGGCACCGTCCTCGTCGACGAGGTCTCGGAGCTCCCGCTCGGCACGCAGGCGAAGCTCCTCCGCGTGCTCGAGCGCAGCGAGGTCATCCGCGTCGACACCGCGGAGCCGCGCAAGGTCGACGTGCGCTTCATCGCGGCGACGAACCGCGATCTCCGCGCGATGGTGAGCGAAGGCACGTTCCGCGAGGACCTCTACTTCCGCCTCAACGGCATCACGATCGAGGTGCCCCCGCTCCGCGAGCGCCGCGAGCAGATCGCGACGATCGCGAACGAGCTCCTCGCGAAGGCGTGCGCCGACGCGAAGCGCGCTGGGCTGGCGCTGACGAAGGAGGCGACCCAGCGCCTCGAGAGCTACGACTGGCCCGGCAACGTGCGCGAGCTCAAGAACGCGCTCGAGCGCGCGGTGCTCCTCTCGCAGGGCGACGAGCTCGACGTGAACGCGCTCCCCGCCGGCGACGCGGGCGACGAGGCCGCGGGCGCGCGCCTCCGCAACGACCTCGCCGCCTTCGAGCGCCAGCGCATCGTCGAGGCGCTCGAGAAGTGCGCCGGCAACCAGACGAAGGCAGCGCAGCTCCTCGGCATCTCCCGCCGCACCCTCGTCTCACGCCTGGGTGAATACAACCTCCCACGCCCGCGCGGCGGCGGCGGCCAGCGGTAGGAAATACGCTGGGCTCCGATCTCGGGTGATAGGATCACCCTGGAGCCTTGGTCGATCCGCTCGCAGTACGCGAGACGGGAAGTCGTCTCGTCGGTCGTTATCTCGTCCATCGGCGTATCGCCGCCGGCGGAATGGCCACGGTCCATCTCGGGCGGCTGCTCGGCGCGGCGGGCTTCTCGCGCACCGTCGCGATCAAGCGGCTCCACGACGGGTACGCCCGCGATCCCGAGTTCGTCGCGATGCTCCTCGACGAGGCGCGGCTCGCCTCGCAGATCCGCCACCCCAACGTCGTGCCCACCCTCGACGTCGTCGCGGAGCACGACGAGCTCCTCGTCGTCATGGAGTACATCGAGGGCGACTCGCTCGCGCACCTCGCGAAGCTCGTGCACCTCGCCGGCGATCGCGTGCCCGTCGCGCTCACGTGCTCGATCGTGGCGCAGGCGCTGCATGGTCTCCATGCCGCTCACGAGGCGCGCGACAAGAACGGCGTGCCGCTCGGCATCGTGCATCGTGACGTCTCTCCCCAGAACGTCCTCGTCGGCACCGACGGCGTCGCGCGTGTGCTCGACTTCGGCATCGCGAAGGCGGCCTCGCGCGCGACCGCGACCGAGGACGGGCAGATCAAGGGCAAGACCGCGTACATGGCGCCGGAGCAGCTGAACCACGGCGCCGTCGATCGCCGCACGGACGTGTGGGCGGCGGCGGTCATGTTCTGGGAGCTCCTCACGACGAAGCGGCTCTTCTTCGGCGATACGCCGGCGCAGACGATCGGCCGCGTCCTCCACGACGTCATCGACCCCCCGACGCGCTGGATGCCCGACCTGCCGCCCGAGCTCGCGATGATCTGCATGCGCGGGCTCGAGCGCGACATCGAGGGCCGCTGGGAGTCGGCGGAGGAGATGGCGCTCGCGATCGAGGATGCGGTCCAGATGCCGCGGCCGAAGGAGATCGGCGCGTGGGTCGCGAACGTGTCCGCGTCCGTCCTCGAGTCGCGCGCCGCGCTCGTGCGTGAGGTCGAGCGCGAAGACGCGCCCGTGCCCGCGCACTCGAGCACCGACCCCGCGCTCCGCGCCGCGCTCGAAGAGGCGGAGCGCCGGCGCCAGATGGCCGACCTGCCGACCAACATGTGGAAGTCCGACGGCGGCTCGGGTCCCGCCGGCGGCACCGGACCGTTCCCGATCGCGAGCGGGTCGGGGCCCTACGGCTTCGCGGCGCCGTCGTCGTCGCGGCGCACGGTGCCGGAGGGGCCGCCGACGCCGCGCAGCTCGCCGATGCTGCTCGGGCCGGAGGTCACCGATCTCGCGACGGTGCGGAGCTCCGTGCACGAGATCGCGGCGCCGCCGCACGCCACGTCGTCGCGCGCGACCATGATCGTCGGCGTCCTCGGCGGGCTCGCGCTCGCGGGCGCGATCGCCGCCGGCGTCCTCGTCGTGCGCGGCCGCGTGATGCCGGCGAAGGCGGACGAGGTCGAGGTCGCGGATCCGCCGCCCACCACGACGAGCCTCGCGAGCGCGAGCGCGACCGAGCTCGAGCTCGAGCTCCCTCCCGAGCCGGCCGCGCCGTCGGCGCCGATCGCGCCGTCGGCGACGGTCTCGCACGCGCCCATCGTGAAGAAGACGCCGCCGCATCCGCCCGTGCGCCCGCCCGCGCAGAAGCAACCCAACTGCAAGATGCCGTACGTCATCGACGCGAAGGGCGAGAAGCACTTCAAGCCGGAGTGCCTTTGAAGCGGGCCGCCGCCGTCTTCGCGCTCACGTTCAGCGTCGTCCCGAGCGCTTACGGCGCGCCGCCGAGCGCGAAGCAGGCGTGCATCGCCGCGCACGAGGAGGCGCTGACGCTGAAGAGCGAGAAGAAGCCGCACGCGGCGAAGGAGAAGTTCGTCGCGTGCGCGCGCGCCGAGTGCCCCGTCGTCGTGCGGAAGGAGTGCGGCGAGCAGATCGATCAGATGTCGGCCGCCGCGCCGACCGTCGCGCTCGAGGCCCTCGACGACAAAGGCAACAGCGACACCCAGGTGAAGGTCACCCTCGACGGCATCGTCGTCGCGGACAAGCTCACCGGCTCGGCGATCGACGTCGAGCCGGGCGAGCACCTCTTCGTGTTCGAGCGCGGCGACGGCAAGAAGATCGAGCAGAAGCTCCTCGTCGTCGAGGGCGAGAAGAACCGCAAGGTCGTCGCCGACTACCAGACGCTCTTGCCGAAGCCGCCGCCGGTGACGCCGCCGCCGCCTCCGCCGCCGAAGAAGATGCCGATCCTCGCCTACGTCGCCGGCGGCGTCGCGCTCGCCGCGGTCGGCTCGTTCGCGTTCTTCTCCATCAGCGGCAAGAGCAAGGAAGACGACCTCGCGACGAGCTGCTCCCCCAACTGCGGCGACGGCGACGTCGCGTCCGTGCGGCGCAGCTACGTGATCGCGGACGTCTCGCTCGGCGTCGGCATCTTCGCCACCGCGGCCGCGCTCGTCCTCGCGCTGCCGGCGCTGACGTCGGGCGGCGGCAAGACCGCGGCCGCGGTCGGGCCCGCGCCGTGGATGCCGCGCGTGAAGGTGCTCCGATGAGCCTGCGCAGCTTCGTCCTCGTCGCGAGCGCGGCGGTCCTCGCCGCGTGCACGCTCACGAGGTCGCTCGACTACTTGCAAGCCGGCGACGGCGGAGCGGGCACCGGGGCGAGCTCGAGCACGTCGACGAGCACGAGCAGCACGAGCTCGAGCGGCGACCTCGATCCCGACGCGCAGGCGGCGGGGGAGGTGATCGCGCCGCAGCAGTCCGACCCGTCGATGCTGCGTCAGGACGGGGACAGCGTGTATTGGGTCACGCTCGACAACAAGCTTCGCCGCGTCGCGAAGAGCGGCGGCGCGGTCCAGGAGCTCGGCGCGTACGCCGACGTCATCGACGTCGCGGTCGACCCCGCCGGCGGCAACAACGTCTACGTGCTCACGCCGACCGCGGTCCGCACGCTCCCGAAGGCGGGCGGCGACGCGGTGGACCTCGTGACGCTCCCGGCGACGCACGAGCCGCTCGGCGTCGTCGTCGACGCGACGTACCTCTTCGTCCTCCTCGCCGACACGACCGACTACAGGACGCAGCTCCTCCGCTATTCGAAGGCGAACGTGGGCGCGCCTGCGAACCTCGCGACCGCGAACGAGAGCGATCCCTACGCCATCGCGCTCGCAGGCGGGAAGGTGTTCTGGAACGCGCTCAACCAGGCCGGCTCCTACGTCGTGCACGAGCTCGCCGTCGACGCGCCGCCGGGGACCGCGCCCACCGCGTACAAGGGCACGGGGGAAGGGATCTCCGTCTTCCAGCAA
The DNA here is from genome assembly GCA_019637155.1 of Labilithrix sp. Lineage (NCBI taxonomy): Bacteria > Pseudomonadati > Myxococcota > Polyangiales > Labilitrichaceae > Labilithrix > Labilithrix sp. The sequence goes on from JAHBWE010000022.1 coordinate 119,608, forward strand.
GGCGACCTCGTCGCCGACGAGCGCGCGCTCTACTGGCTCGACGACCTGAAGGAGGCGCCGTTCGTGCTGATCCGCGAGCCCCTCGGCGCCCCGGAGAAGCTACTGAATTCGGCTGAAATATCGATTTTGACGGTCAATTCCAAGTTCATCTACATGGCGAAGGGCGACGTCCGCGCGGACCGCATCATCGTGCGCCCGAAGGAGGGCGGCGATCTCGAGGAGCTCGCGTCCCAGCCAGGGCCGGCGTCGCTGGTCGCCGACGACGCCGCGCTCTACGTCGCCTTCGCCGGCGTCGGCTCGGGCGGCATCCAAAAGATCCCCCTCACGAAGTAGCCCTCTCTCTCTCCGCGGGGGTCCGGGGGCGTCGGAGCGCGCGCCCCGCGCGCGGAGAAACCCCCGGCGGGAGAGCTCGAGAGGGCAGAGCCCTCTCGAACTAGAAAACCCCGTTTACGCCGAGGCCGTAGGCGGGGACGGCGCCGTCCTTGGTCGGTGTCGCGCCGATCGTGCCGCCGTACGGCACGACGCGGACTCCGGAGCGCGGGGCCGTCGCCGGCTTCTTGTCGCGGGTGAGCCACCACGCGGTGATGCCGCCGGCGAGGGTGCCGCCGAAGGTCGCGCCGACGAAGCCGCGCGTCTTCGCCGCCGTCACCTTCTCGAAGACGAGCGGGCTCCCGATCGCGGCGCCGGCGGCGGCGCCGAGGCCGGCGCCGAGATCGATGAGCATCATGCGCGAAGGAGGCACCTTCGCGAACGTCGCGATCGTCCCGCCTCCCACGAGGCCGATCGCCGCACCGTAGCCCGCTCCGGTGTAGGGCCGCTGCACGAGATCGCCGCGGTAGAAGAAGTCCGCGAGCGCGCCGAGGCCGAGGCCGAGCCCGGCGCCGGAGTGCACGAGCACCGCGTCGCCTTCGTCGGCCTTGTGGCGCGTGAGCGAGAACGTCGCGAGGCCGAGGCCGATGATGCCGCCGCCGACGCCCCACGCGTAGCGATCGGTGAGCGCCACGCGGCGTCCGTTCGCGATGAGGATGCCGGCGGCGGTGCCCCACCACGCGCCGCCGGCGATCGTCCACGCGTCGCCGGTGGTGACGTTGAACTCCTCCGCGACGAGCAGCGCGCTGCCGAGGCCGACGCCGGTGCCGAGCGTGAGGAGCGGGTAGAGCAGGCGCGGATCGGTCGAGCCGCTCGCGCGCTGCACGCTGAACGCCATGAACGCGCCGAAGAGCGCGGCGTTCGCGGCGAGGACCGCGCGCCCCGGCGAGCGCGACGGCGCCATGATCCCGCTCCCGGCGGACTCCTGCGGGCGCGGGCCCGGATCGGTCGCCGCGACGGGGGAGGTCGTGAGCAGATCGCGGAGGAGGACGAGCCCGCGCACGGCGACGTCCGCCGCCGCGACGCGCTCGACCCGCATCCGGATCTGCTTGCTCCGCGGCGCCACCGCGAGGATGCGGAGGATCAGCGAGTCGGTGCCGGCCGGCTCGAGGCGCGCGCTCACGACCCAGGTGCCGTCGTCCTCGGTCGTGGTCCCCTCCGTCTTGTGGGCGGAGTGCTGCGCGCGCTCGACCATGTCGAGATCGCGGGCGCGGTTCGGGGCCGGGCCGGCGTCGGCGACGTCGAGCGCGAAGCCGAGGTCCTGGACCGCGTCGCGGATCGTCGCGTCGAGCTCCGTCGCGCGCTCGTAGATCGAGCCCTCCGCCGGCGCGGCGCGGTGCAGCGTGCCGCCGCTCGTGTCCTCCGGCGCGGGCGTGAGCGTGGGCCACACGACGATCGGCTTGTCCGCGCTCGCCTCGGCCGGCGGCGGTGGCGGAGGTGGCGGCGGCTCGTCGGCGAAGGCGAGGCGCGGCAGCGCGACGAGGGCACACGCGAGTACGGCGGCGCGCGTGGCTCGCATGACGTCTCAGAACATGTAGACGCCGGAGAGCCACAGATCCACGATCGTGGTGTCGTCGACGGAGAAGCGGCGGCCGGGGAGGTCGATCACCTGCCGGTGGTTGGGGTTCGGGATGCCGGTCGTCGTGCCGCCGCCGCCGGTCGCGGCGCCGACGCGGCAGGGCCCCGACGCGCCCGCGCCGGCGCTCGTCTTGAAGTCCGGGTTGCACGCGTCGGCCGAGGTGATGAGGTGGCTCTGCAGGTGGGTGAGGCCGAGCCCGGCGGTGAACTTCGCGCGCTCGTTGATCTGCCAGGTCACCCCCGCGGAGCCGCCGATCTCGCCGAACGCCTGCTGGTCGGTGATACCTGTAAAGTACACCTTTCCCGCGGCCGGGTCGGCGACGCTCGAGAAGCCCTCGCCCGCCTTGTACGCGCCCGGGTTCGCGTTGCGCAGCGTGCGCGCCTGCGAGGAGCCGAGCGCGTCGAAGAGCTCGGAGTAGTCGCGGCCGGGCGAGTGGTAGCCGGCGCGGACCTTGAAATCGAGGACGACGCGCTTGAACTCCTCGCGCACCTCCCACGGGTAGACCTCGAGGCCGATCGTGAACTTTCCGACGAGCGGCGGCCGGTTGAGGAGCGCGCCGCGGAGGTCGTTCGTCGCGCCGAAGTCGCTGTTGGACTGCGGGAGGTCGATGAGGAGGTTGAAGCCGGTGTACGGCTCGATGTAGCCGATGCGGCGCGAGAAGATCGTGTTCACGACGATCGTGTTCATCGCGCGCGAGACGCCGGGGTCGCGGTTCGCGGTCGGGTTCGACGGGCTCGGGCACTTGACCGGCGCGTTGTCGTTGCACGCGTGGAGGCGCTCGCCGAGCGCGAACCGCGCCTCCGCGCCGATGACCCAGGTCGGCTTCGCCTCGTCACGCTGCTGGTTGAAGATGGCGTAGTTGAGCCCGAAGTGGATCTGGTCGACGCCGCTGCGGGTGGGCGACTTGAAGGGGACGCTGAAGAGCTGCTCGCCGTTCGGGTCCTGGAGGCGCTGCGGGTTGCGCGACGAGCCGTCGAGGTCCGACAGCTGGCGCGCGTCGGCGAGGACGAGCGGGAGGCGGATCGACGCCGCGAGGTCGTGGAAGATGCCGATGTCGCCCCCGATCTCGAGGACGGTGAGCGACTGGCTGTACGACGCGACGTTCTCGTTGCCGGCGGTGAAGGCGCCGCCGGCGAGGCCGGGCTGGGCGATCGTCGTCTCGCGCCGGATGTTCGCGCTCTTCCACGACTGACGGAGCGTCAGGAGGAGGTTCGCGTCGAACATGTCGTCCTTGTCGAACGCGTCGATGACGGTGGTGTTCTCCCCCGTCTCCTTGAGCAGGCGCGGCTCGCGCGCCGCGATCGGCTCGTCCGCGCTCGCGGGCGCGGCGAGGAGCGTCGCGGCGACGCCGGCGATGCACGCGAAAGAGAGGCCGCGCATGGGCACGGCGAAGCTACCACAGTTTCGGAGTCGGCTAGCGCCTGCCGTAGGGTGACGTCCCCGGCTCGAGGCCGGGGAAAATCTCGATCGAGACGTCGTCGCTGTCGCCGGTGGAGCCGTGGAGCTCCTTCTTGGCGTGACGGAGCTCGCTCGACGTCGCGTCGAGGCGATCGGCGAGGACGCCGAGGAACTGCCAGAGCATCTTCACCGCGATCTCGTGCTCGGAGCGGAGGATCTCGAAGAAGTCGACGCGCCGGATCGCGATCAGCTCCGCTTTGCCGTCCGCGCTCACCGTCGCGGAGCGCGGCACTGCGCGGATGAGGGCCATCTCGCCGAAGTGCTCGCCCGCGCCGAGCCGCGTGAGCGTCTCGCCGCCGCGCGACACCTTCACCTTGCCTTGCAGCACGATGAAGAGCTCGTCGCCCTTGTCGCCTTCGCGGAGCACGAGCTGCTCGGGCTCGTAGTGGCGGACCTCGACCGACTGCATCACGCGGAGCAGCTCGCGATCGGAGAGGCGCGCGAAGAGCGGCATCCGCGCGAGCGTCTCGCGCTTGAGGGCGAGGCGCTTCGCCCGCTCGTCGCTGTCGCCGGTGCCCAAGAGGCGGACGATGACGACGGTGATGTTGTCCTTGCCGCCGCGGTCCTTCGCGAGCTCGACGAGCCCCTTCACCGCGTGGTCGCCCTCCTCCTGGAACCACGGCGCGAGCTCGCTGACGTCCTCGATGTAGCCGGTGAGGCCGTCGCTCGCGAGGAGGAAGTCGTCGCCGGGGAGGACCTCCAGCATCAGCGTGTCGACGTCGACGCGCTCGTAGACGCCGACCGCGCGCGTGATCGCGTTCTTGTGGCCGACCTTCTCGATCTGCTCCTTCGTCAGCTTGCCGCGCTTGAGCAGCTCGTTGAAGACGGTGTGGTCCTCCGTGATCTGCTGCACGCGCCCGCCGCGCTGGAGGTAGATGCGGCTGTCGCCGACGTGGGCGACGAACGCGCGCGTGCCGAGGACGAGGAGCGCGGAGAGGGTGGTGCCCATGCCGCGCTTCGACGTGTCGGCCTGGGCCTCTTCGTGGATGCGCGCGCACGCGCGGTGGACCGCGTGCTCCATCAGCGCGAGGATGTCCTTGTTCGTGACGCGCGAGGCGCCGCGGGACCCGGCGATGAAGTCGTTGATGAGGTCGCGCTCTCGCTTGATCTCCTCATGAATGGTGCGCACCGCGATCGCGCTCGCGACCTCGCCGGCGGCATGACCACCCATGCCGTCCGCCACCATGAAGAGGGACAGCTTCTTGTCGACGAGGAAGTTGTCCTCGTTGTGCTCGCGGACCTTTCCGACGTCGGTCGCGGCGAAGAACTTGATGGCGTCCGTCATGGACCAAGGCAATTGTGGCATGCCGCGGCGCGCGCGGTCGAGTTCAGCGTCATGTATGCTCCTCCGCCGTGTCTCAGCTCGCGTCGCTGCTCGAACGGCTCAAGGAATCCGGTGCGGAGCGCGTGGTCTTCACGCCGAACGAGGTCCCCCAGGCGGGGGACCGGCCGCTCGCGGGCGGTCCCGTGCGCGCCGGCATCATCAGCGAGGCGGTGAGCGAGCTGCTCTCGGCCGACGACATCGCGGGGCTCTCCGCGAACCGGCCGCGGATCCTCCGCCACGAGCACGACGGGGAGGAGCTCGTGCTCGAGCTCACGAAGCACCCGGTCGGCGTGGTCCTCGCCGTCCGCGCGGCGTCCGCGCCGAAGCCGCGCGCGCAGGCCGCGACGCCGCGGCGGACGAGCAAGCGCGCGCCGGCGGTGAAGCTCGACACGCTCGATACGCCGATCGAGCCGATGCGTCCGGTCCCGCTCCGCCCGCCGTCGATCGAGCTCGATCTCGGGCCGGCGGCGGCTCCGGCTCCCGCGGCTCCGTCTGGCTTGAGCCGGGAGGAGATCGAGCGGATCGCGCGGGACGCCGCGGCCGCGGCGGTGGCGGCGGCGCCGGCGCCGCCGGCGGGTCCGAGCCGGGAGGAGATCGCGCGCATCGCGGCGCGGGAGGCGGCGGAGGTGGCGGAGCGGATCGTGCTCGAGGCGATGCCGCGCGGCGGGGCGGCTCAGGCGGCGGCGGCGGCGCCGAAGGGCTCGTTGCAGGCGGCGGCGACGCGGTCGGGGCCGGCGAAGATCGACGGGCTCCTTCGCGAGATGATCCAGCGGAAGGCCTCCGACCTGCATCTCTCGGCGGGCGTGGCGCCGGTGTTCCGCGTCGACGGCGAGATCCATTTCGCGGGCGGCAGCGCGCCGGGCGGTCTGTCGTCGGACGACATCGAGGCGATGGTCACCGAGGTGATGACGCCGAAGGCGCGCGAGGACTTCGCGAGCCTGCGCGACGCCGACTACGCGTACGAGCTGCGGGGGCTGGCGCGCTTCCGCGTGAACGTGTTCCAGGACCGCAACGGCGTCGGCGCGGTGCTCCGGCAGATCCCGATCGAGGTGCTGACCGCGGAGAAGCTGGGGCTGCCGAAGGCGTGCCTCGACATGTGCTGGCTCTCGAAGGGCCTCGTGCTGGTGACGGGCCCGACCGGCTCGGGCAAGTCGACGACGCTCGCGGCGATGATCGACTTCATCAACAAGAACCGGTCCGATCACATCATCACGATCGAGGACCCGGTCGAGTTCGTTCACCAGAACCAGAAGTGCCTCGTGAACCAGCGCGAGGTGGGCCTCCACACGAAGTCGTTCAAGAACGCGCTGCGCGCCGCGCTGCGCGAGGACCCCGACATCGTGCTCGTCGGCGAGATGCGCGACCTCGAGACGATCTCGATCGCGATCGAGACGGCGGAGACGGGCCACCTCGTCTTCGGGACGCTCCACACGACGACGGCCGTCAGCACGGTCGACCGCATCATCGACCAGTTCCCGTCCGACCGTCAGTCGCAGATCCGGGTGATGCTGAGCGAGTCGCTGAAGGGCGTGGTCGCGCAGAACCTGATCCCGAAGATCGGCGGCGGCCGCGTCGCGGCGCAGGAGATCCTGGTCGGCAACCACGCGGTGGCCGCGCTCATCCGCGACGGCAAGACGTTCCAGCTCCCGAGCGTGATGCAGACCGGCAAGAACATCGGGATGGTCACGATGAACGACGCGCTGATGAAGCTCGTCATGAGCCGCCAGGTCGATCCGCAGCAGGCTTACATCAAGGCCGTCGACAAGACCGGCTTCGCCGCCATGCTCAAGTCCGCCGGCATCAACTCCGTCTGACTCAACATCGGGGGCTTCGCCCCCGATACCCCCACCCCAGACACGGCCCTCGCGCTGCGCGCTCGGGGCGCTTCGCGCCCGCTGTCGCGGCCGCTTCTGGGGCCCCGGGGTTCGCCCGACACGCCGTCCCAGACACGGTCGCGTGGGGGCTGCTCGGGGCGCTTCGCGCCGTTGTCGCGGCCGCTTCTGGGGCCTGGGGTCGCTTTGCTCCGCTTCTTGGGGGCTCTTCGCATGGTGTGGCGCCAACACCTCAATACGGGGCCGGCGGGTTCGGCTGTGGCGCTGCTTTCCGGGCGGCGCGCGTGGACGGGTGGAGCGGGGAGGGTCCTGGTCGAGCTGGGGCGTCTGGTTCCATCAGGGCGGGGTCTGCTTTGGGTCGGGTGAGGCCTTTAGGCTGCGCTCGTCGCGCGAGGATTTGCGCAACTCGCGCGATGGTGGGCGGTGCCGGAATTTTCGGCGGATTGGCATGAGGTGTGGATGTGGGACAACATCATGTCCGGCACCGTCAACGGCGTCCTTCCCATCCCGCTCTCGTCGCCCGCCAGCGTCCGCGATCCGCTTCCGACCGGACCGCAGCCGCGCGAGATCGTGGAGGCGATGCGTCTGGCGCGCCTGGCGTTGTCCGACGAGCTCGCGCTGCGAGTGGATGCGTCGAAGCCGGAGGTGCGCGAGGCGCATCAGTCGGCGATGCGCCTCGCGCGTCCGGCGCCCGCGAAGCCCGGCCCGCTCGCGATCATCAAGAACGTCAAGAAGCTCACGGACAGCATCCCGTTCCCGGTCGTCTTCGTGATCGGCGCCCTCTTCGGCGTCATCTTCGCGAGCTCGCTCGTCACGATGACGCGCCCAGAAAAACTCCAGCCGCTCGCGGTCGCGCCGCTCGCCGAGCCCGCGCTCATCGACGCGCCCGCGGCATCGCCGGCTGTCGTGACGCCCGCGGCGCCCGCGTCGATCGAGATGGAGAAGCAGGCTCGCGAGGCGCAGGCTGCGTCGTTCGTCGCGTGGGCCGCGCCGCCCGCGCTTCCCGCGGCGGAGCCGCAGCTCCCCGCCACGCGCCCCACCGCTCCCGCGCACGCGCAGACGAACACGAAGCGCTCCCTCGTCCGCGCGCCCCACAAGAAAGGCTCCACCAAGCCCAACACCCGCACCGCCGCGCGCTGACACGGCCGCCGCCACCCGCGCCGATCGAGAGCGTCGCGGGCGGGCCCGCGCGCCGAGCATCGCGGAGCGGCTCGGGCCGAGTGAAGCGTAGCGGAGCGGACCCGCGCGCCAAGAGAGAGCATCGCGGAGCGGGCTCGGGCCGAGAGAGCATCGCGGAGCGAGCTTGGGCGGAGTGAAGCGCAGCGGAGCGGGTCTGCGCGCCGAGCGAGCGAGCGCGTTCGTGGAGCGGGCTGCGCGCCGAGTGAGAACGTCGCGGAGTGGGGCTGCGCGCCGAGTGAGAGCATCGTGGAGTGGGCGCGTGCGAGACCATCGCGGACCCGCGCGCGAGAGCGACGCGGAGCGGGGGCGCGCGGGCGATTGAGAGCGTCGCGGAGCGGGCAGGCGCGGCGAGCTCGGGGCTGGCGGCGTTGCGGAGCGCATCGCGTGGGGGCGTTGGGGCGACAGGACGTCAATCCGACGAGTCGTCTGAATAGTGGGGCGGGCGCGTTGTTGCCATCGCAACCGAAAGGACGGTGGATGAAGATATTGATGTATTTTGCATGTTGTGCGGGCGTGCTCCTCGTTGGCTCCGAGGCGGGCGCGCAGGACCAAGAGCCGGGGGAGGGGGCGCGCGGGAGCGTCGCGGCGTCGCCGCCGCGTGTGATCGGTGGCCGGGGGCGCGTCGTGATCGACCTCGTCGGTGGTGAGGGCGGGGCGGTCACGGTCGGGACGCTCGGTGGGCTCGGGGCGTTCGTCGGGCCGCTGACGTTCACGACGACGAGCGACGACTACGCGCCCGCGGGCGGATCGTCCCTCATCTCTCTCATGCCGTCGGCCGACGTCTTCGTGACGGACCGCCTCTCGCTCGGGGGGCGCGCCGGCGTCACGTGGTCCACCCAGCCGTCGGCGGACGCGCTCTCCTTCGCCGTCGCGCCGCGCGTCGGCTACGCGTTCCCCCTCGGCGGCGGGTTCGCGCTGTGGCCGCGGCTCTCGCTCGGCGCCGACATCGGCCGCGCCAACGTGGCCGGCGGCGGGATCGCGAACCGCATCTACTCCGCGAGCACGAACGTCGGCCTCGTCGCGCGCGTCACACCGCACCTCTTCTTCGACATCGGCCCCGTCATCACGTACCGCACGACGGACATCGACGCGTTCCCGCGCTCGTCGCTCCACGGCGGCGGTCGCGTTGCCCTCCAGCTCGATTTCTGAGCGAACGGAGAGAGCGCGCGCCCGTCCGCTCACGCGTCGTCGTCGTCGGTCTTGTCGCCGCGGAGGCCGAGGGCGCGGGCCTTCTTGTAGAGGTGGCTCCGCTCGAGATCGAGCGCGCGCGCGGTCGCCGCCATCTGACCGCCGTGATGCGCGAGCGCGTCCTGGATGACCTGCCGCTCCGCCTCCTCGACGAGGACGCGGAACGGGACCCCCGGACGATAGAGCCCGTGCGCCTTCGGGGCGGTGCCGCCGGGGAGGCAGGTCTTCACGTCCTCCGCGCTGATGACGTCGTCGGGCGTGAGGATGACGAGGCGCTCGATGAGGTTCCGGAGCTCGCGGACGTTGCCGGGAAAGCTGTAACTTGCAAGTACCTTCACGGCCTCTTCGTCGAACTTCATGCCGGGGCGGTCGTTCGACTTCGCCGCGAGGACGAGGAAGTGACGCGCGAGGAGCGGCACGTCCTCGCGGCGGGAGCGCAGCGGCGGGATGTGGAGCGGCACGACGTTGAGCCGATCGTAGAGGTCGGCGCGGAACGCGTCGGTCTCGGAGGCCTTCACGAGGTCGCGGTTCGTCGCGGCGACTACGCGCGTGTCGACCTTGATCGTCTCGCTCCCGCCGACGCGCTCGATCTCGCGCTCCTGCAAGACGCGCAGGAGCTTCGCCTGCGCCGCGAGCGGCATGTCGCCGATCTCGTCGAGGAACAGCGTGCCGCTGTTCGCGCGCTCGAACTTGCCGCGGCGCTGCTTCGTCGCCCCCGTGAACGCCCCCGCCTCGTGGCCGAAGAGCTCGCTCTCGATCAGCTCGCTCGGGAGCGCGGCGCAGTTGAGCTTCTCGAGCGGGCCCTTCGCGCGCGGCGAGAGCATGTGGATCGCGCGCGCGACGAGCTCCTTGCCGGTCCCGCGCTCGCCGGTGACGAGCACGCTCGCGGAGCTCTTCGCCGCGCGCTGGATCTGCTCGACGAGCTTCTTGATCGGGCCCGACTCGCCGACGAGCTCGCCGGTCGCGCCGGTCTGCGCGCGGAGCTCGCGCGCCTCGCTCTCCGCGCGCTGGAGGCGGAGCGCCGTCTCGACCGCGATGAGGAGCGCGTCGGTGTTGATCGGCTTCTCGAGGAAGTTGAGCGCGCCGAGCCGCGTCGCCTTCACCGCGGTGTCGATCGTCGCGTGCCCACTCATCATGATGACCGGCACCTCGTTCTTCGCCGCGCGGATGCCGGCGAGGAGCGAGAGGCCGTCGCCGTCCGGCAGCTGCACGTCGAAGAGGCAGAGGTCGTAGCTCCTCTTCTTGAGCTTCTCGTCGGCGACCTTCACGCCGCCGGCGACGTCGACGGAGTAACCCTCGAGCGTGAGCGCCTTCTGGAGGGTCGTGAGGATCGAGGGCTCGTCGTCGACGACGAGCAGGTGCGCGTGCGGCATGCGGAGGGGAGGGTAGCGCGGGCCGGCACCCAAGCTGTAAGGCTTTTCCGGGTCGATCGTTGGGGAATGGTGCTCCTTTCCGGGGTACACTGACGCCCGATGCGGCTTGCTCTTCCCATAGCGCTGGCGCTGTCGATCGCCGCCGCGGCGTGCGGTGGGACGCGGCCGCGCTACGGGCAGCCCGTCCATCACGCCGAGCGCGTCACGCGCGCCGACGTCGCGGTGAGCGAAGAGCAGTTCCCGCTCGCGCTGCGCGACCTCCTCGCGAGCGAGCCGCAGAGCCGCGAGCGCCAGCAGCGGCTCGCGGGCGTCGTCGCGCGCCAGATGACGCGCGTGTCCGAGCGCTTCCTCGCCAAGAACCGCGACAACGCCCTCGCCTCGCTCGCAGGCGCGATGTACCTCGTCCGCGCCGGCGAGCTCACGAACGAGATGCTCGGCCCCAACGCGCACACCGCGTTGAAGGCGGCCTCGGAGGAGCTCGCGAAGCGCGGTGACGACGGTCGCGCGCGCGCCGCGTACGAGCTTTTGCTGCGCGTGGCGCCGCCGCAAGAGAAGGCGGACATCAAGGGCCACCTCGACGCGATCGCGGCGTGGACGCGCGACACCGGCGGCACGGGCCCGGTGCAGACCGCGGGCGCGCTCGAGTCGGCGGCGGTCATGCGTTACCTCCTCGAGCCGAGCGTCGAGGCGCGCGACGAGGCGATCGCGCGCACGCTCGACTTCATCGACAAGGCCGTGCTCGTGAAGCAGCAGCGGCGCAACCGCCAGGCGCCGCCGATCTCGCGCGAGGAGGGCATGGAGGCCGTCCGCGCGCTCGAGACGGGGACGACCGTGCTCGTCGCGATCCACCTCCGGAGCGGAGATCCGCACGGCGCGCTCGCGGCGCTCGAGAAGGCGAACGGCAAGGACCCGCAGATGACGCGCCCCGAGCTGATGGGCGCGCTGAAGGCGGTCGTCGATCGGCCCGACACCGATCGCTGGCTCGACCTCGCGCGGATGGTGCGTCCGCCGCGCGATCAGCGAGGCCCGCGCGATCCGGAAGAGGAGGACTTCGGCAAGGACGTCGACCTCCTCCGCGTCGCGTCGTTCGTCTCCGCGTGCGAGGCCTACCGCCTCGACGCGACCTCGGCGGACGCGTCCGGGTTCGTCGCGGCGATGCTCGTCGACCTCGGGATGGGCGAGGCCGCGCCCGCCGTCCTCGTCGACGCGGTAAAGGAGACGAAGGACCCGCGCTTCCTCGGCTACGGGCTCGCGGTGACGCGCGCGGGGATCGAGCGCGCGCTCGAGACCGACGAGGCCGGCGCCGCGCGCCGCACGTTCAAGAGCGCGGAGCCGATCCTCGCCGCGGCCGACGCACAAAAAGCGCGCGTCCAGCCGTCGCCGGCGCGGCTCTACGCGTTGATGGGCGAGATCGAGATCCGCGAGGGCCGCCTCGACGACGCGCGCAAGCTGCTCGACGCGTCGATGGAGCGCGAGCGCTCCGGCGCGGTCGCGCTGAACCTCGCGCGCCTCGACTGGCACGGCGGCAAGACGAAGGAGGCGCTCGATCGCCTCGCCGGCGCGCTCCAGACCGACGACGTCGCGAAGGACCCCGCCCTCCGCGCCGAGGTGCACCTCGTCACGAGCGACATCCAGCGCGCGCAGGGCGACGCGAACGCGGCGCGGAAGCCGCTCGAAGGCGCGCTCCGCGATCTCGCGAAGGCGCGCGGCACGGCGGAGGCGGAGGACCGCGCGCGGATCGAGATCCTGATCGCGCGCGTGCTCGATCGCTTCGGCGCGAACAAAAGCGCGGACAAGGCGCTCGCGCGCGCGCTCGAGGCCGCGACGCGCGACAAGCGCACCGCCGCGGTGACGATCGGCCAGATCGTCGGACGCGCGTTCGTCCGCGGCGACCTCGAGGCCGCGCGCGACGGCCTCGCGCGCGCGCAGGCGCAGGAGCTCGGCCGCGACGACATCGTCTACGACGCGCTCTGGGTACGCCTCCTCGAGCGGCAGCAGCGCAAGGCCGACGATCCGACCGCGGAGAAGATCCTCCTCGGCGCGAGCGACGACCCGCGCTGGATCGGGAAGATCGCCGCGTTCGGCGCGGGCAAGATCAAGGCCGCCGATCTCGTCGCCGCGGCGCAGACGCCGACGCAGAAGACGGAGGCGCTCTTCTACGCCGCGATGGAGCGCAAGGTGTCCGGCGACGCGAAGGGCGCCGACGACGGCTTGAAGCAGGTCGTGAGCTCCCCCGGCCTCGACCTCGTCGAGTTCAGCTTCGCGCGCGACATGCTCGACGGCGCGCGCGCGCACGTCGGCGGCCCCGTCCCCGAAGTCGGATTGCCCTGACGTCGTGAGCGCCGCGGCTCGGCAGAACATCCGGCGCACGATCGACTGGGGCAGCCTCGCGCCCTTGCGGATCCGCGCGCGGCTCGTCGCGGAGGGGGTCTACGCCGGCGCGCATCGCAGCGCACGCAAAGGCGCTGGCGTCGAGTTCGGCGGGCATCGCGCGTACACGCCGGGTGACGATCTCCGCCACCTCGACATGCGCTCGCTCCTCCGGCACGACCACCTCCTCGTGCGGCAGTTCGAGACGGAGACGGACCGCGCGCTCCGCCTCGTCGTCGACGCCTCCGCGTCGATGGGCTACCGCGGATCGCGCGCGCCCGGCGCGAAGCTCGCGTGGGCCGGCCTCGTCGCGGCGGCGCTCGCGCGCGTCGCGGTCAAGAGCGGCGATCCAATCGGCATGAGCTTCATCGGCGGCTCGAAGGACGCGCGCAACGTCCCCGTCCGCGGCGGGCGCGAGGTCTTCGAGCGTGTCGTCGACGCGCTCGAGGGCCAGGTCGCGGAGGGCGAGGCGATGCACGACCTCACCGTCCTCGACAACGCGATCGGCGCGCTCGCCCGGAACGCGCGGCGCGGCTCCGTCGTCGTCGTGTTGAGCGACCTCCTCGATCTCCCCGCCCCCGCGCCGGAGCGCATCGGCGCGATCGCGACGCGCGGTTGCGTCGTCGTCGTCGTGCAGGTGCTCGACCCCGACGAGGCGGACTTCCCCTTCAACGAGACCGTGCGCCTCAAGTCGCTCGAGGGAGGGATGGTGGTCGAGACCGACGAGGCCGCGCGCGAGCGCTACCTCGCCGCGCTCGCGGCCGAGCAGGCGACCTGGCGCGAGAAGCTCCTCGCTCGCGGCGCGAAGTTCCTCACGATGAGGACCGATCGCGATCCCGTCTCCGCCGTGCGCGCGATCGTGGAGGCGTCGCTGTGACGTTCGTCGCCGTCCTCGCGCTCGGGATCGGGCTCTTCGTCGTCGCGCCGTACCTCGCGCATCGGCTTCGGCGGCAGCGCGCGGACGAGGTGCCGTTCGCGCCGGTGCGGCTCGTCCCGCCGACGCCGCCGCGCGCGCGTCGCCGCTCGCGGCTCGAGGACCGCTCCCTCTTCGCGCTGCGCGCGGCGTCGATCGTCGCGCTCGCGCTCCTCGGCGCGTCGCCGCTCGTGCGCTGCTCGCGCCTCGCGCTCTCCCGCGGAGGAGCGTCGGTCGCGGTCGCGATCGTGCTCGACGACTCGATGAGCATGCGCGCGCGGACGAACGGCGGCGCGTCGCGCTTCGCGCGCGCGAAGAAGGGCGCGGAGGAGATCCTCGCCGCGCTGCGCGACGGCGACGCGGCCGCGATCGTGCTCGCGGGCGCGCCGGCGCGCGTCGGCCTCGCCGCGACGACGGACATCTCCACGCTCCGCGCCGCGCTCGACGGGATGACGGAGAGCGATCGCGCGACCGACCTCGACGGCGCGATCGCGATGGCGCGCACGCTCGTCGGGGAGCTGCCGCAGATCGACCGGCGCGTGATCCTCCTCTCCGATCTCGCGGACGGGAAGCCGGACGCGCCTCCGCTCGGCGAGTCGGCGGACAAGGCGGTCCCGGTCTGGGTCGCGATGCCCGAGCTCGGGAAGGAGGCGGCGACCGACTGCGGGATCCTCTCCGCCGATCGCGCGGGCGGGCGCGTCCGCGTGCGTTTCGCGTGCTCGACCGCGGAGGCGGCGCGGGAGCGCGAGGTCCGCGTCATGGACGGCGAGAAGTCGATCGCGAGCGCGAAGCTCGCGGAGACGGCGCTCGGCGAGGTGATGATCCCGGTCTCCGGGGACGATACGCGCGAGCTCGTCGTAGAGCTCGGCGGCGGCGACGCGATCGCGGCGGACGACCGCGCGGTCGTCGTGTTCGAGTCAGGGCCCGCCGCGCTCGCGGTGGTGGGCGATCGCGCCGACGACGCGGTCACGACCGGCGGCGCGCCGGTGGTGGAGCAAGCGCTCGCCGCGCTCCATTCCGACATGGCGATCCGTCCGATCCCGCAGGCGCCGGATCGAAAGGAGGACACGCAGGCGTTCGCCGCGATCATCGTCGACGATCCGCCGGGCTTCACGCCGGAGCAGCGCAAGTCGCTCGCCGCGTTCGTCGAGCGCGGCGGCGTCCTCGTCCTCGCGCTCGGCCGGCGCGCCGCGTCGGCGCAGCTCGGCGCGACGTTCGAGCCGTTCCTCGCGCGCGCGGTCGGCTTCGCGGAGTCCCCGTCGAAAGGCGCGGACCCCGCGAGCGCGTCGCTCCTCGGCGAGGCCGCGTCGAGCCTCGAGGACCTCGGCGCGAAGGGCCGCGCGACCCTCGCGACGGAGGACCTTCAGTCGTTCGAGGCGGTCGTGCGCTGGACCGACGGCGTGCCGCTCATCGCGCGAAAGCAGCGCGGCCGCGGGGACGTGTGGCTCTCGACGTTGCCGTTCGCGGTCGACGCGAGCGATCTCCCGCTCCGCCCCGGCTTCCTCGCGCTCCTCGACGCGGTGGTCGCGGACGCGCGCGAGCGCTCGGTGCCGCTCCGCGGTGACGTCGGCGCGCCGTGGGCGTTCGGCGGCGCCTCGCGCGTCGAGGCGGACGGGCCGAGCGGGCGCCTCGTCGCGGCGCGCGACGACGGCGCGCTGCGCCTCGTGCCGGCGCTCATCGGACCGTACCGCCTCACCGTCGACGGGACGAAGGAGCTCCGCGTCGCGGCCCCGGCGCCGCGCGAGATCGACCTCCGCCCGCGCGCGGTGGCGCCCGCCGCGACGTCGTCGTCGCTCGGCGGCGGCGTCGCGACGGTGGACGTCTCGTGGACGATCGCGCTCGTCCTCCTCGGCCTCGTCCTCCTCGAGCTCGTCGTCCGCGCGTGGACGCGAGCGCCCGGCGCGCTTGCATAGAGCGCGGGCGGAGCTTAGAACGCGGCGTCATGATGACTCGTGCCGTCCTCGCGCTCGCCCTCCTCGGTCTCTCCGTCGTCGGGTGCGGCGGCGGCGGGAAGTACGGCTACTCGCCGAAGTACATCCCGACCGACTCGGAAGAGGCGGCGCTGAAGGGCGCGCGCGACTACGACCCGGTCATGTACAACCGCGAGCCCGAGGTCTGGCGCAAGGGGACGGTGACGCTCTTCGGCGTCGTCACCGCGCGCGCGCCGGGCAACGGCGGGATGGCGACGGTGGGCCTCAGCGTGCGCCGGCTCGAGCCGCGCAACCTCTGCGAGAACGGCAACGACGACGACACCTGTCGCGTCACCGTGTCGGACAAGGACTTCGGGACCGTGCGCGCGCTCGTGCCGCTGAAGGGCGAGGACGACGTCGGCGAGCACTCGGTCGCGGTCGGCTCGCTCCTCCGCGTCGTCGGCAAGATCGGCGAGGACGTCGACGAGTCGGGGATGCCGGTCCTCCGCGCGAGCTTCTACCGGCACTGGCCGCGCTACTTCTACGTCACGCGCGCCAACGCCGAGACGATGCGCCAGTAGTCGTGCTGCGGCTCACGGAAGAGGGACGCACGATCGTCCTCCCTGCGTTGACGACGGCGCACTCGCACGCGTTCCAGCGCGCGATGCGCGGGCGCGCGCAGCGGCCTTCCGCGACGCCGGGCGACTTCTGGTCCTGGCGCGGCACGATGTACGAGATCGCGAACGCGCTGACGCCGGAGTCGATCGAGGCGATCAGCCGCGTCGCGTACCGCGAGCTGTACCGCGCCGGCGTCCGCACGGTGGGGGAGTTCCACTACGTGCATCACCAGCCGGACGGCACGCCGTACGAGGACCGCACCATCCTCGCCGAGGCGGTGATCCGCGCGGCGAAGGCGGAGGGCCTCCGCATCGCGCTCCTCCGCGTCGCGTACCACCGCGCCGGCCCCGGTCGCGAGCCGGAGCCGGGGCAGCGCCGCTTCTGCGACGCGGACGTGGGCGACGTGATGAAGGACGTCGACGCACTTCGTGTAAAATACAAGTACGACAAGGACGTCCGCATCGGCGTCGCGCCGCACTCGGTGCGGGCGTGCCCCGCCGACTGGATCCGCGAGCTCGCGCGCTTCTCGCTCGATCGCGCGCTCCCGTTCCACATGCACGTCGCGGAGCAGCCGCGCGAGATCGAGGAGTGCCTCGCGGAGACGGGGCGGCGGCCGATCGACTTCCTCGCCAACATCGACGCGCTCTCGACCCGCTTCGTCGCCGTGCACGCGACGCACCTGATGCCGCACGAGGCGATGATCCTCGGCGAGGCGCGCGCGTTCGTGTGCCTCTGCGCGACGACGGAGGCGGACCTCGGCGACGGGCTGCCGGACCTCGCCGCGCTGCGCGAAGCCGGCACGCGCTTCTGCACCGGCGTCGACAGCCACGTCATCACCGATCCGCTCGCGGACCTGCGCGCGCTCGAGACGCTCGGCCGCCTCCGGACGCAGACCCGGGTCACGTTCACGCCGGAGGACGGCACGCCGGCGGCGGAGCTCTGGCGCGCGGGCTCGATCGAGGGCGCGATCGCGTGCGGCTTCGAGGACGACGGCGGCACGCTCCGGATCCCGCGCGATCACCCGTCGCTCGCGCTCGTCGACGACGAGCACCTCCTCGACGCGATCGTCTTCGGCGGCCCGGCGGCGCTGCTGGAAGCTAATAGTTCGCGTTGATTCCCAGCTTGATGGTGTGGAGGATGTCGGTGCCGCCGAACTCGATGATGTGGGCTTTGCCGTCTTCGCTCTTTCCGAGGTCCGTCGTCGCGTAGATGAGGTCGCCCCGATAGCTCGCATCGCCGTAGAGCGTGAAGCGCTCGCCCGCGAAGAAGCGGAGGCGCGCGCCGAGGCCGAGGGAGCCGACGATGGCGCCGGAGTTCGTGTTCACCTTGTTGCTGTCGGCCGGATCGAGGAAGCTCACGCAGCCGGGGGTGGTCGCGCCGAACGGGCAGTCGACGGCCTTGGAGCGCCGCATGATGAACGAGACGGGGCCGCCGCCGAAGTACGCCGCGAGCAGGGCATAAGGGACGATCGTCCCGTGCTTGTTCACCGTGAATTCGCCCTCGAGGCCGCCGAGGTAATAACGCGACGTCGTGAGCTGCGGCGCGGCCTCGTTGAAGTAGGTGAAGCGCTGCTCGTCCGAGCCCGGCGGCGCCTGGTCCTCGAGCTCGTAGAGGAGGCGCGGGAGTCGATAATCGAGATAGCGGAATCCCACGTACGCGACGTTGACGTTCGGATTCCGGAGGAGCCACCCGACGTCGTAGCCGACGTCGACTTGCGTATAGCGGACGCGGAACGGGGATGACGCGAGCTCGGCGCCGGTGTTGGCGTCGAGGTAGCGGAAGTTCCCGGCGTCGAACGACGCGATCCGGACGTTCGAGCGCGCGCCCGTGATCTGGAGACCGAGGTCGAGGAGATCGCTCGTCCGCCGATCGAGGCCGAGCTGGCCGCCGAGCGATCCGGTCTCGATCGAGCCGCCGCTCTTCCATTGCCGATCGGTCTTGTAGCCGGCGGTGATCTTCCCGACCTCCGGGAGCCGGAAGGAGTCGAAGCCGATCGCGAGGTTGGCGTTGGCGAGGAAGATCGGGTCGATCTGGTACTCGCCGCGGCGGAGCCGTCCGGTGTAGTCGTAGCTCTTCTTCTCCTCGCTCGTCTGTTCCTTGATCGACGCGGGCGAGAATATGAGCACGTCGAGGCCGGCGTGCGCGCGGACGTGGAGCCAGCCGAGGGTGATCCCGGCGATGTCGTCGACGAGGCTCTCCTTCAAGAGGTATCCGGCCATCTCGTCCTTCGACTGGTTCACCTGCTTGCCGAGCTTCTCGACCATCTCCTCGAGCACGCGGACGTCCTGCGTGAGCGCGTCCTTCGCCGCCGGGAGCTGCGGGGCGAGCTGGATGAGGGCGCCGGCGGCCGTGACGACGTCCTGACCCGAGCGGATCACCTCCGTCGACTGGTAGATGACGGTCGGGATCATCGCGATCGCCTCGAGGTCGGCGCGCAGCGCCATCGAGAGGATCGTCACGGCGTCACGCGCGGTGGTCGTGCTCGCCGCGACGCTGAGGCGGCCCACGTCTCCGTCGACGATCTTGCTCGCCTGCGCCTGCCGCTCCTTCGCGGCGTCGAGCGCGGCCTCCGCTTGCGTGAGCTCGTACGGCCGCCGCTTCTGCTGCGCTGCGATGTTCTCCCAGTGCTCGACACGTGCGCGCGCCTTCGCCACCTCGTCGGCGCTTCTCATGAACGTGAGCCAGTGCTGCTTCAGCTCGGACGAGCCGAGGGCGTCGAGGATGGAGGGGAGCACGTTCGGCGGCGGCGCCGGCGGCGGTGCGGGAGGCGGCGGCGGAGGAGGTGGAGGCGGTGGTGGAGGCGCGACGGGCGTGGGGGCGTCGGGCGTCTCGGTCGGTGTCGGCGCGCTGTCGGGCGCGCCGGCGTCCGCGTCGTTGCTCGGCGTCGCATCCGCAGGACGCGGCGGCGGTGGCGCGGGAGGCGGCGGCGCGGGAGGCGGCGGCGCGTTCGAGCCGGGCGGTGCAGCAAGCGGCGATGAGCTCGAGCCAGCCGGCGCAGCGAGCGGGAGTGCGCTCGAGCCGGGCGGCGCGGCGAGCGGCGGTGCGCTCGAGCCGGGCGGCGCGGCGAGCGGCGGCGGCGATGCCGGGATCGCGAAGCTCCATGCAGGATGACTGGGCGGGGGGGCGTTCAGCGAATGTGGGCGTTGGTAGCGCTGGCGCGGGGGCGGTTGCCACGTCGGGGCCGTGCGCGGGGGCGGATACGGCTGCTGCCACGTCGGGCGCGGGCGCGTCGGGTACGTCGGACGCGGCGGGTACGTTGGGTACGTTGGGCGCGGCGGCTGGGGAGGTGGAGGCGGCGGCGCGGGCGTGGGCAGCGCTTGGACGGAGCGTGGCGCTTGGTGCTCGAGGACCTTCTCGAGGTGGCGCCGGTAGATCTTCACCGTCGGGATCGCGAAGCGTTCGTTGGCGTATGGGCTGCCGGGCTCACGTCGGATCTCGGCGCGGTATGCCGCGGCCTTGGCCTCGTCGAGCGGCAGGTCCTGCACCCACGGCGTCCCCTCCGCGTACTCCTTCTGCGTGAGCATCTCGTGGACGAGGGCGATCGTCGCGAGGATGTCGTCGGCGCGGTCGGCCACGAGCGCGACGGTGGGGTCTTCGTTCTTGTACTTGTTGAGCGCGGTCACGCTCTGGAACACGTTGCTGCAACCCGTGCTCGCGAGCAGCGACGCGAGCATGAGGGTGACCACGACCGTGCGCGCCGCGGCGCGCAGTCTCTTGCGGAGGCTCATGGGTGGTCCTGGGCTTCAGAGCGCGCCGCAGGCCGGCGTCACGGTCTTCTCGAGGTTGTCGAGCGGGTGATAGCTGCCGTCGTCCGTCACTACCGCGTGGCTCGAGAGGGCGACGACGTTCGGCAGGCCGATGTTCGTCGCGTGGGGTTCGTAGCGCGAGCCCCAGCACCACGCGGCGCCGGAGCGAAGCGCGCAGAGGAGGAAGTCGCCGCCGACGATCTTCGTCGCGTCGGCCAGCGGTGCGCCGCCGGGACCGAGGACGACGATCGGGTTCGGGCAGTGCGACGTCGTACCATCGTTCCCGCACATGCCGTTGACGTTCGAGCCCCAGCACTTCACCTGCCCCCCGTCGATCGCGCACGTCGTGCCGTGGGTGAGCGCGACCATCGTCGGGTTCGTGAGGCCGACGACCTTCGCCGGGTACTGCCTCTTCGCCGTGTCGCCCTGCCCGAGGTTGTAGTCTCCGTTTTGTCCCCAGCACCACACCTCGTTCGCCGCGGCGCCTTGGACGACGGCGCATGCGTAGTTGGTCGAATAGGCGATCTGCTTCACGCCGGTGAGCGGCGACGCGCCGTCGGTCGTGATCTCCTGCGCGTACGACGACGTGAGCGTGCTGCCGTTGGCGGTGAGCCACGTCACGTCGCCCCAGCAGTAGGCCTTCGCGTCGGCGCCGACGACGCACGTGGCCTCGTTGCCGTAGTAGGAGCCCGCCGCGTTCCCGGCCGCGGCGACGCCGGTGAGCGGCGTCCCCGCCGCGCGGAGCACGCGCGACGCGCGGAGGATGGGACCGGTGTCTCCCTTCGTCCCGTTCCCGAGCTGCCCGTTGGCGTTCGAGCCGCTCTCTCGCGTCCGCCAGCAGCGGAGGCTCCCGTCGGAGGTCACCGCGCAGCCGTGGTTCCTGTCGTCCGAGATCGACGTGACGTTCGCCAGCGTCGCCCCGCTCTCCGCGTCGACGATGCTCGTCGTGCCGTCGGCGAGGAGGACCTTGCTGTCGCTCCGCAAGGCATAACCGCCGTAGACGTCCTTGATGCAACCGGCGCCGCCGGGGGTCGTGCCGTCCGGGCCCGGGACGCCGCCCTCGCTCGGGTCGGTGACGAGCGGGCTGCCGTCCGGCGACTCCCCCGCGTCGCTCGGATTGAGCTGCAGCGGCGTCGACGACTCGGCCTGACACCCCCACGCGCAAGCGCCGATCACCCCGATCGCCGCCGCCCCAAGCCAACGCACATCCATCCCCATCTGCATCTCCCCGATCGCGCGATCGATAAATAGGTAAAATAGGACCTAGTTATCTCACGCATAGACATCGGCACGACGGCGCGTCAACGACAAATTCGCGCGAGATGACGAAGAACGGCCCGGCGCGCGCGAGCCGTCTCGCGCCGGGCGCGGGCCGATCTCTCAGCGGTAGTGCTTTTCGATCGCGAAGAGGTCGAGGTCGCCGAGGCCCTCGCTCACGGCGCTCTCGAGGTCGGCGATGATCGCGCGGACGACCGGCAGCTTGAGGCTGCACTCGTGCTGGAGCTGCACGTTGAGCGCGGCGTCCTTCAGCGCGAGGGCGAGCGAGAACTCGGAGGTGAAGTCGCGCGCGAGCAGCTTGTCACGCTTGCCGACGTAGCTCGGCGTCGCGAAGGCGCCGGTCGTGAACGCGTCGAGGAGGATGTCGCGCGCGAGCCCCGCCTTCTCGCCGAGCGCGAGCATGCTCGCGAAGGCGACGAAGTGATGCGCGCCGACGCCGTTGAGGACGACCTTCAGCGCCTGGCCCTGGCCGATCGGGCCGGCGTGGATCACCTTCTTGCAGAGCGCGTCGAGCACTGGCCGCGCGCGCTCGACCGATCGCACCGCGCCGCCGACGAGCGCGACGAGCTCGCCGCGCGCGGCGGGACGCACCGAGCCGCTCACCGGCGCGTCGACGAACCGCGCGCCGCTCGCCTCGATCCGCTTGCCGAGCGCGATCGCGGCCCGGCGCCCGATCGTCGCCATGTCGACGATGACCGGGCGCAACGCGCGCTTCTCCTTCGCGATCGCGGCGAGGATGCCGTCGGGCCCGTCGAGGACCGCCGCGAGCGCGTCGGCGTCCGCGAGCATCGTGACGATCACGGCCGCGCCCTGCACGCAGTCGCCCGGCGACGCGCCGACCGACGCGCCGGTGAGCGTCTTCGCCGTCGTCGCGGTGCGGTTCCACACGCGGAGAGGGAACCCGAGATCGAGGAGCCGCCCCGCCATCGGGCGTCCCATCGCGCCGAGCCCGAGGAACGCGACCGCCGGCTTCGGCATCGGCGGCGGAAGGAGATCGGTGTGGCCGCGGCTGCGCGGCGGGATCGTCGTCTTCTTCGGCGCGACGCTCGGCTTCTTCGGCGCCTGCGGCGTCATGGAGCGGCCCGTCCGCTGCGTGTTCCCCTTCTTCGCGCTCACGATTGGCGCCCAGCATAAACGGTAAGCTGACACCACGTCGTCACCTTGAACCTCTGCCGGAGTCGGGTCGCGCCTTGCGGCCGGTGTTGGGCCGGGACTATCGTTTTCGATCCCGCATGCCGACCGCGAGCCCCTTCAAGCTGTCTTCGAATTTCGAGCCGCGGGGCGATCAACCGCAGGCGATCAAAGAGCTGATGGCGGGGCTCGGCAAGGGCGAGCAGCACCAGGTGCTCCTCGGCATCACCGGCTCCGGCAAGACGTTCACGATGGCGAACGTCATCCAGCAGTATGGCCGCCCCACCCTCATCCTCGCGCCGAACAAGACGCTCGCGGCGCAGCTCTACGGCGAGATGAAGGAGCTCTTCCCCGAGAACGCGGTCGAGTACTTCGTCAGCTACTACGACTACTACCAGCCCGAGGCGTACGTCCCCTCGAGCGACACGTACATCGACAAGGACGCGATCATCAACGACCAGATCGATCGCATGCGCCACTCCGCGACGCGCGCGCTCCTCTCGCGGCAGGACGTCATCATCGTCGCCTCGGTGAGCTGCATCTACGGCATCGGCTCGGCGGAGAGCTACCACGGCCTCCTCATCGACCTGAAGGTCGGCGAGGAGTTCCGCCGCGACAACTTCCTCCGCATGCTCGTCGACATCCAGTACGAGCGAAACGACGTCGACTTCCACCGCGGCACCTTCCGCGTGCGCGGCGACGTGGTCGAGGTCTTCCCCGCCTACGAGCACGAGACCGCGGTGCGGGTCGAGTTCTTCGGCGACACGGTGGAGGCGATCCGCGAGGTCGACCCCTTGCGCGGCAAGGTGAAGGGCTCGCTCGAGCGCTACGCGATCTTCCCCGGCTCGCACTACGTCACGCCGCAGGAGCAGATGCGCCGCGCGATCTCGCAGATCCGCGACGAGCTCCTCGAGCGCCTCGACTTCTTCGACAAGGAAGGCCGCTTCCTCGAGAAGCAGCGCCTCGAGCAGCGGACCCTCTACGACATCGAGATGATGGAGCAGATGGGGTTCTGCAACGGCATCGAGAACTACTCGCGCCACCTCTCGAACCGGAAGGCCGGCGATCCGCCGCCCACGCTCATCGACTACTTCCCGAAGGACTTCCTCCTCGTCCTCGACGAGTCGCACCAGACCGTGCCGCAGGTCGGCGCGATGTACCGCGGCGATCGCGCGCGGAAGGAGACGCTCGTCGAGTACGGCTTCCGCCTCCCGAGCGCGCTCGACAACCGGCCGCTCAAGTTCGAGGAGTTCGAGACCCACGTGCACCGCTGCGTCTACGTCTCGGCGACGCCGGGCGAATACGAGCTCCAGAAGGCGCAAGGATCGTTCATCGAGCAGGTCATCCGCCCCACCGGCCTGATGGACCCCGTCGTCGAGGTGCGCCCCGTCTCCGGGCAGGTCGACGACCTCCTCACCGAGATCCGCGACCGCGCGACGAAGAACGAGCGCGTCCTCTGCACCACCCTCACGAAGCGCATGGCGGAGGACCTCACCGACTACTACCGCGAGCTCGGCGTCCGCATCCGCTACCTCCACTCCGACGTCGACACGCTCGAGCGCATCGACATCCTGCGCGACCTCCGTCTCGGCGAGTTCGACGTCCTCGTCGGTATCAACCTCTTGCGCGAGGGCCTCGACCTCCCCGAGGTCTCGCTCGTCGCGATCTTCGACTCCGACAAGGAGGGCTTCCTCCGCTCGCCGCGCTCGCTCATCCAGACGATCGGGCGCGCCGCGCGCAACGTGAACGGCCGCGTCATCATGTACGCCGACTCGATCACCTCCGCGATGAAGGGCGCGATCGAGGAGACGAACCGCCGCCGCGCGCTGCAGGAGGCGTTCAACAAGGAGCACGGCATCGTCCCGCAGACGGTCATCCGCGCGGTCATGAACATCAACCCGGCCGCGGGGACGATGGACTACATCGACATCCCGAAGACGCCGAAGGCCGGCGCGAAGGGGAAGGGGAAGGGCGCCGACCTCGACATCGGCGAGCAGATCCGCGCGCTCCGCTCCGAGATGTTCGCCGCCGCGGAGGCGCTCGACTTCGAGCGCGCCGCGCGCCTCCGCGACGAGCTCAAGAAGCTCGAAGCCCTCGCGGCGAAGGACGGCAACGGCGCGGCGGAGGCCGCGCTCGCGAGCGGCATGTACGATCCGTACGCGGGCGCCGCGCCCAAGAAGAAGCGCGCCTCCGGCGGCGCCGCCGCGAAGAAGGCCGCGGGCGCGCGCGGCCGGTACAAGCGATGAGCGGTGAGTACCGCGACGATCTCTCTGCCGCGCACGCGCGCATCGCGGAGCTCGAAGAGAAGGTGCGTGCCCTCCAGGAGGAGGCCGCGCCGAAGCCGCTCACGCCGGACGGTCGCTTCCCCGAGCTCGAGGAGAAAGTCGCCCTCCTTCGCCGCCGCGCGCACGAGGGGAACCACGCGCGCCGCCGCACGATCCTCTCCCTCGTCGGCGCGATCTTCCCGCTCCTGGGCATGATGTTCTCTTTTTTGCATCTTCCCCTCGTCGCGGCCGTTTGCAGCGTCGTGTTCATCACGTTCATCGTCCTCAACTTGAGCCTCGCGCACACGTTCAAGACCGCGAAGAAGGAGCTCGCCGAGGCCGAGGCGAAGCTCGCGAACGCTCTCCGCATCGCCGATCTCGAGTCGAGGCTGGCGGCGAAGAACGTCCGCGTCGCCGCGGCGGACGAGCCGCTCGCGACGGCCGACATCGACACCGACACCGCCGCCGAGCCGATGCGCGCCGCACGTTGAACGGCGTGCATCCTGCACGAGCACGCCGCGATGGGGCGGCGAACGATAATTCCTATGCGGATAGCGCGTCTGCGCGTGCGCGTCTTCGCGTTCAGCGGCGTAGCCGTGTTCGCGGCGCTCGCGACGACCATGGCCTGCAGCGACGACACCGAAGCCGACGTGCCCACCCCGGCCGCCGACGCGGCGCCGATCGAGGGCGTGCCGGGTCCGTGCGTCGTGACCCCGACGGCGGAGCCCGCGTGCGAGGCCGGCGCTGTGTTCCTCCCCGACGCGAGCGCTCCCGACGACGCGTCGCTCCTCGACGGCGACACGCCGCCGAGCGAAAACCGCTGCCTCGTCGTGAGCGATCGGACCGTGACGTGTCCGTCGACGCTGGGCAACGCGTGGATCGGCGAAGGCGCAAAAGACGCGATCGAGCTCGTCGTCTCGCAGCGGCGCATCGCGTCGGAGGGCGACGACCAGCGCGCGGACGAGCATCGCACCGTCTTCTTCGAAGACCGATCGTACCTCCAGCACCTCCACGTCCCGGCGTCGGGCGACGCCACGATCACGGTCGATCCGATCCCGCCGTCGCCGCCGTCGACGCGCGGCCTCGCGCTCCATCGCGGTCCGCGCGGTCCGTATGCGGTCCTCCTCACCTCCGACGGCGACGCGGGGTCGTCGTCGACGCTCACCACCGCGCCGCTCGTTCCCGGCGCGTGGACGCTCGGGCCCGGCTTCCCCGTGAGCGCGCCCGCGTGGTCGTTCCCGCTCACCGGGATCGCCGGCGGAGAGGGCTTCCTCGTCGCGAGGCGCGTCGTCGTCGGCGGCCTGCCCGAGTCACCGCGTCGCGCGGAGGTCCTCCCCGGCGAGTCGCTCGTCCGGATGCGCGCCGGTCCCGGCGGCGTCCCCGCCGCGCTCGTGCGGAGCGACCACCAGATCCGCCTCGTCGAGGGCGCGAGCCTCGAGGCGGAGCGGTGGGCGGATCAGATCGACGTGGACGAGAGCGGCGCGGGGAGCGACTTCGCTTACGTCGCGACGACGACGTTCACGACCGGAGAGCCCCTCGTCGCGCCGATCGTGCGCCATCGCGCCAGCATCACGGTCGCGCGCGATCGATCGAATCGGATCGTGCTCGGGACGGGCTACTCGACGTGCCCGCCTTCGGGGTGGCTCGACTGCGATAGCTGCCCGGTGGGGATCACGTGCGAGCGGAGCGCGGAGACGTACCGCGAGACCGCGTTCGTCGAGAACGCGGGGCGCCTCTTCATCGTCGGGGTCGGCAACGAGTCACGGAGCGCCTACCGCTACGAGACGAACCAGGTCGTCGGTCCGCTCTGCACCTGCACGTCGCGGAGCATCGGGAAGGTGAGCTCGACCGCGGACACGCTCGTCGTCGTCGAGGTCGTGACGCCTCCCGGCAAGCTGAAGTCGCTCGAGGTCGTCGAGCGGATGCGCGTCACGATCGGTCCCCCCGACTCCGTGAAGCTCGTGCGGGTCTTGCCGCGCGGAGACGGGATCGCCGATGTCCTCCTCGGCCCCGCGCTCGAAGAGAGCTCCCTCGCGTCCGTCCGCTCGCGCACCGGCCCCGAGCCGCTGCGGCTCCTCCGGATCGACACGACGTTCTAGCGCGGGCGGCGCGGAGGTGGGGCGGCGAGCACCTCGGCCATGATCCGCTCCGCCATCCGCTGCTCGCGCGCCCGGAGCTCGGCCACCACCTCGAGCGCGACCGTCATCGCGATCGGGACTCGGTGGGCACGGCAGACGCGGTGGACACGGCGGCGAGCTGGCATGCACTCTACTTAAAGCCGTGATTTTCGCGTGCGAGCGCGAGCGCGCAGATTTATTCAAAAGACTTCGAGCGCGGCCGTTGAGGGATGACTTTCGGGCGGACGGGCGTCGATATTCGAGCTGATGCCGCTGTCGTCTCGCACCGTCCTCGTCCTCGTCGCCCTCACCGCCGGATGCGGAGCGTCCGCGAACGCGCCGCCGCCCGCCACCGCCGCCGCGAAGCCCGCCGAGCCCGAGGCGCTGCCCCCCGCGCCCGATCTCTCGCCGAACAAGCTCAACGATCGCCGCGCCGAGGCCGGCGTGCGCGCGCCGGCGAAGCCCCTCGTCGTCGGCGGGAACGCGTCGGTGAAGTGCGGCAAGATCGGGAAGCCGGAGAAGGAGGCCTCGGAGCTCCTCTCCGGACGCCTCAAGCTCCAGGCGCCTGCCGGCGCGAAGGCCCCGCCGGTCCAGCCGGAGCAGCCGCCGATCGAAGAGGAGTCGCGTCTCGTCGTCGACGCGCCCGAGAAGGCGAAGGAGCGCGAAAAGATCGCGCTCGCGATCGTCGCGAAGGAGACGTTCCAGCTCGATCCGGACATGTACGAGCCCGAGGAAGGCGCGCCCGCGAAGCCGGGCACGCTCGACGTCGAGGCCCCGAAGTTCCTGAAGGCGACGATGCCGAGCGAGCAGCCGCTCGAGGTCAGCCCCGTCGAGATCGGGACCGACACGAAGCTCCGCGGCTACGTCGCGCGCCCGAAGGATCCGAACGCGGCGCCGGGCAAGGACACCGCGCTCGTGCTCGGGCTGCTCCTCGCGCAGGAGGACGGGACGCTCCAGTCGGTCGGGTTCTACGTGCGCGGTGAGTCGGTGCGGAACGCGACCGGCTCCGAGCTCGTCGGCTGCACGCGGCTCGCGGAGCGCATCGCGTCGACGATCGTGCCGGGCCCGCGGAAGCTCGAGCGCGCCGCGGGGCGCCGTCACGTCGCGGACGTGCCGCCCGATCGCGAGCTCGTCGTGAGCGTGCCCGCCGACTACGTCGTCGTCCCGACCGCGGCCGGCGCGAAGGTCACGAAGCTGCGTCCGCTCTCGCTCTACGCCGGGAGCATCGCGGTGTCGCTCGCGGATCAGAAGAAGGCGGACGCGGGCGAAGGCGCGGACACGGCGCAGGGCAAGATGTTCGGGCGGCCGACGGAGTGGCGCGGACAGTCGACGCCGAAGGGCGGATTTTTCTTCACCGCGGAGCCGGTCGACGAGTCGAAGTCGAAGATCGCGGAGGTGCTCGTGAAGGCGACGCGCCAGGCGAAGGCGCTCGACGAGATGCGCGGCGTCGCGGAGACCCTTGCGGTGGTGAAGCGCGCGCCCTGATAGGCTCGAAACCGCGTGCGGCTCGCGAGCGTCCTCCCTCTCCTCCTCCTCTGCGTGGCGTGCGGCGCGTCGCCCGCGGCCGCGCCGGCGAACGCGCCCGGCGGCACGCTCGTCGTCGTGATCCGGACCGGGCCCGATCGGGTCCCGTTCCAGCCCAAGGTCGATCGCATCCGCCGCGCGAACGAGCAGCTCGCGGAGATCCTCGGGCGCTCGATCCAGATCGAGCTCGACGGCTCGCTCTTGCCGCAGGAACACGACGGCGCACAGGACGTGATCGCGCGGCTCGTCGAGTCGGTCGCGAAGGACCTCGACGCGCTGAAGAAACAGGACCCGCGCGCGCTGGCGTTCGCGCGCGCGAGCTTCGAGCGGCTCGTCGTGCGGTACGCGCCGGCGGAGGCCGCAAAGCGCACGACGCCTCACGTCTACGAGCGCGTGCACTCGTACGCGGTGTTCGACCCCGCGAACAAGGCGATCGACGTCGTCGTCGACGAGGCGCGGTGGCTCACGCTCGCGCGGGGAGACGTGTCGGCGCCGCTGATGAGCGCGTTCCAGCGCGGTCAGGACGGCCGCTACGCCGTGCTCCCCAACGCGCTCCCGGCGTCGGAGCACGCGGCGTGGATCGCGTGGCAGTCGCGCTCCCACCATCGCGATCTCGGTTCGATCAACGCGCAGCGCGTCCGCGGCCTCGTGATGATCGCGCAGCTGCCGGCGGCGAGGAAGGAGCTCGTCGGCAGCGAGCTCTCGCACTTCGCCGACACGTATCGCCACCACGCGGCCGAGGTGGAGGCCGCGCCGCCGGCGTCGCCGTTCCGGACCGCCGAGCGCGACTTCACGACCTGGCTCGCGGTGGAGCTGCCGCGCATGTCGCTCGAGGAGCGGGGCAAGGTCGCCTCCGCCCTATGGATCATCGACTTTCGCAAGCCGCAGGGCGATCGCGATCGCTACGCGACGTTCGCGTTTCCACGCGTCGACGCGATGGCGTTCGGGCTCTCCACGATCGACGCGTGGATCAAGGACGGGCATCCGAAGGAGGCGTCCGTCTACGACGCCGTCGTCGCGCCGGCGCGGTTCGAGGTGCACGACGGCGAGCTCCGCCTCCAGCACGAGGGCCGCTCGGACGGGGACTTCTATCGCTGGGCCTTCGCCGCGCCGGAGCGTGAGGACGCGCTCGCGAACGCGATGATGAAGTGGAGCGACGCGCCCGCGTTCACGGCCGTCTTCTACAACGCGCACCGATCGCTGCGCGACGAGGCCGACTACCTCCGCTTCCTGCGTCGCTTCGAGTCGAAGCCGAGCGCGTGGAAGATCGGCGCCGACGTGCTCCGCGCCGTCGTCTATCGCCCGAGCGGAGAGCTCCTCGCCGAGTCGCGGCGGCAGTGGCGCGACGTGCCCACCGCGCACGGCCACGCGCTCTTCTATTTCGCGCGCGCCGCCGACGCGTCCTACCACCCGGAGCAAGACTGGGAGGACATGCTGCAGGACAAGAAGGCCGACGACGTCGCGCTCGCCGGCGCGCTCGAGCTCGGCTGGCCCGCGTTCGAGCTGCTCCCGGTGATGTGGCCTGCGCTCGCGAAGTCGCCGCGGCGCGTGAGCGTCATGACGGAGGCGGCGCGGCGGCTGCTCGATCAGAACGTCCGCCCGTTCCCGGGTCACAAGGACGTCGCGGGCAACCTCGCCGCCGTCGCGAAGCTCCTCTGCGACGAGCGATCGATGGGCGAGCTCGCCGAGCTCCGCGCGTTCGCGCAGAAGGAGCTCCCGCTGCGTCCGGGCGCGGGCCTCTCCGAGCTCGTCGCCGCGACCGATCCGGCGGCGTGTCATCCGAAGCCGCCTTCGAGGCGGCCGCCGCCGATCAAGAAGCCGGTGAAGCCGAAGTGGAAGGAGGGCGACCCGCTCCCGCCAAAGGATCCGAACAACCCACTATGAATTCTGGCTCAACGTCGGGGGCGTTGCCCCCGACACCCCCACCCCAGACACGGCCCTCGCGCGGAGCGCTCGGGGCGCTTCGCGCCCGCTTTCGCGGCCGCTTCTGGGGCCCCTTCGTGCTGCTCTTGCCCTTCGTGCTTTTGGCGTGTGGGGAGCCGAAGTTGGCGGTGGCGCCGCGTGGGGCGATCACGGACGTCGTCGTCGTGCTCAAGGGATCGTCGGAGCCGCTGCCGTTCGATCCGCGCGGTGGTCGGTTGACGAAGGTGACGAGCGACGTCGCGCAGCTCGTCGGGCATCCGATCGTGCTCGAGCTCGACACCGCGCTCTCGCCCGAGCTCTCGGCGTCGCTCGAGGAGAGCGTGCTCGCGAGCTTCGAGACGATCGTGCGCGAGCTCGTCCTCTTGCAGAAGGAGGACCCGGCGATGTTCGCGAAGGCGCGCGGCATCGAGCGCGTGGCCTGCCGCTACGACGCGGTCGCGCGCGACACCGAGGGCGAGCTGACGTCGGGCGGCAAGGTGCTCTCGGTGCGCTCGCCGCCCGATCGCTTCCCGCTCCTCGCGCGGCACGTGCTGGTCGATGCCGTGTATACTGCATACATCGGCGATCTCGACGCGCGCTTCGGCGACGCGGACCCGACCCGGCTCCCCGCGCGCGAGCGCGGCGCGTACTTCGATTACATGACGAGCTCGCGTCCGGGGCGCGGCTACCTCTGGATCGCCGCGCGGAGGAGGGGCGAAAACGACGCCCAGCTGCGGGAGGAGCACCTCGCGCGTCTGCTCCGCTTCGCCGGCGCGGTCGACGCGAAGAGCGATCTCGGAGTGAAGGCGCGGCGCTGGCTCCTCTCCGAGCTGCAGTACGTCGGCGTCGGGACGCGCGCGTACGTCGCGTGGCTCGACCAGAACGCGGCGACGTTCTCGGACGAGGAGAAGCTGACGCTGGCGAAGAAGGTCTTCGATCGACGCGACGCGGCCGCGCTGCCGGGCTTCGACGCGACCTCGTTCGGCTTCGCGGTCTACGATCAGTGGGCGGCGGGGAAGGTCCACGGCGACCTCGAGAAGGTCGTGGTGTGCCCGCAGAAGCGGCGCGGCGAAGCGGAGACGGAGATCCACTACGGCTGCAGCGGCTTCTTCGAGTCGCTCTTCAAGACGGACGCGGGCCGCGACGCCCTCGCGCGCCGCGCCGCGAGCGACGCGCGCCTCCTCGAGGTCGCGCTCCTCAACCTCGGTCACGGGCAAGGCAAGGAGGCGGTCGCTTTCATGAACCTCCTCGCGCGGACGGAGCAATCGTTCCACGAGGCGGGGCGTATCCTCTTTCACGACTACGCGCGCCGCGACGACGTCCGCGACGCGCTCGAGGCCGCGGCGCCGGCGTGGTGGCGCGACCTGCCGAAGCAGCGCGGCTTCGCGCTCCTCGTGATGGCGCGACGGAACGAGCAGCTCCATCCGCACTACGCCGACGGCCAGTGGACGCGCTGGACGGCGGAGTTCGGCGGCGCGGTGAAGGGCGACGTGCTCGCGTCCTTCCTCGCCGAGGGCCCGCGCGCGGTCGAGATGGTCCCGAACATGTGGCTCGCGTTCGCGAAGGGCGCCGAGCGCGACGAGCTCGTGGCGCGGAGCCTCCCGCTCTTGCTCGACCGCGACCGCGCCGCGCGCACGTCCCGCGCGACGGCGCCGCTCGCGCTCCTCCGCACGCGCCTCTGCGCAGAGAAGAGCGCAGCGTCCCTCGCGACGATGCGCACCGCGCTCGACCGCTGGACGAAGGACCACCCCGACGCCCCTTCGGCGGTCTCGAACGCGGTCGCCGACTACCAGCTCCCACGCTGCACGAAGGAGCAGGCTCGCGATCGCTGAGCGGGCTCCTCACTCGGGACGGCCAGCCGCGTAGTGGGCTCGAATGCGCTCGACGGAGAGGGCCTTGTCGTAGATCGCGACCTCGTCGATCTCGCCGTCGAGGCTCTCGAGGCCCGATCCATCTCCGCCGATGAAGAAGGGGCCCGATTTCTTCGCCGCGAGCCGGGCGTCGGCCGTCTCTGCTTCCATGCGGCCGTCGACGAAGAGCGACATCGTCGCGCCGTCGTAGCGCGCGACGACGTGGACGGCGCGTCCCATCGGCACGGAGCCAGAGTGCTGAGCCTTGACGCCGCCGCCGTCGACGTATCGCTCGAAGACGATTCGTCCCGACTCGGCGTAGAGGTTGTGCGCCTCGATCTGGCCCGACGACTGCTTCATCACGAGCATCCGGTATTGGCCAGAGAGCGTGTGAGCGTTGAACCATAGCTCGATGGAGAATGGCGCCCTCTCGTCGAAGTCGAAGCTCTGTCCGAGATCGACGCGTGCGTCGTGGCCGTCGAGGGTGAGCGCGGTGCTGGGCTCGTCGCGGAGGAGGCCCGGGGCGCCGAGCACGGCACCTCCCATGAGCTTGCCCGAGTGCCTCCCGTTCTCCGACGTCGTCTCCGTGCCAGCGTCCTCTCCCAGCCTGAAGTAGGCGATCGGTCCGTCCTGGAGCACCGCCCGTGCGTAAGCGCTTCGCTCTCCGTCGAGCACGTCTGCGGTGCCTCCCTCCGGCGGGTCGCTGACGCTCCCGTCGTTCAGGTCTCCCGGTGGTGGGGCGCTCCCGAAGGAGGTGCAGGCGATCACAGGCACGCCGGCGGCCGAACCGACCGCGAGCGCGAGCTTCCACGCCGCCCAGCGCATCCTCGCACTCTAGCCCGGGCCGGCCCCGGAGGTTCACGCTCCATGGATGTGGATAGGCTGTGGAAGGCTCGCCAGCGAGGCTGTGGATAACTTGTGGAGACGAACGAGGTGCTCGAGTCCTGAAAGAACCGGCTGCGGCGCATGGTGCCGCGGTGTCGAGGTCGCGATGTTGGCCACGGGTGTGGACAACGTGTGGAGTGGGGTGACGGAAGCTGCGAGAGAGTTGACCATTTTATTGACGCCGTCACAGCGAACCAACTACCTTGCCGGCGTAGCGTGGGAAGAAGTGGCGGGAAGTGCCAAACAACGGCACGCCGGCCCGAGCCCTCCCTCGCTGCGAGGACGCGGCGTCGATGTTTCGCGGTCGGTACGAGCACACGATGGACGCCAAGGGGAGGACCAGCCTCCCGGCGCGCTATCGCGACGTGCTGTCGTCGATCGGCGAGCGACGCATCATCCTCACGAGCGCCCTCGACCCGTGCCTCGTCGCGTACACCTCGCCCGAGTGGAGCGCGTTCGAAGAGAAGCTCGCGAAGCTGCCTCAGTTCGACAAGGCGGTGCAGAAGCTGAAGCGCCTCTACGTGTCCGGCGCGGTCGAGTGCGAGGTCGACGACTCCGGCCGCATCCTCGTCCCCCCCACGCTCCGCGAGCACGCCGGCCTCGAGAAGGCCGTCCTCTGGGCCGGGAGCGGGAAGTACGCCGAGCTCTGGGACGTGAAGCAGTGGAAGCGGCACTTCGAGGCCACCGACGAAGAGCGCGAGCAGATCGGCGCGCGCCTGGCGGAGCTCGGCCTGTGAACCCCGTCAGCCGCCCGCAACTGATGCTGCCCGGCGTCCCCGACGACGACTCGTCGGGCGAGTGGGTATGGATCGACGGAGAAGAGCACGAGGAGCTCGACATGCCGGACTTCGTGCATGAGACCGTGATGCTCCGCGAGGTCGTGCACGCGCTCGGTCTCCCGAGCGCGGGGAGCGCGGCGGACGTGGCGGACGTGGCGGACCCGTCCCTCGCGCCCGCGTCGGGGGCGAGCGGCGTGTTCGTCGACTGCACCCTCGGCGGCGGCGGGCACAGCGAGGGGATCCTCGAGGCGAGCCCCACCGCGCGCGTCATCGCGCTCGATCGCGACGACGTCGCGCTCGCGGCGGCGCGCGCCCGGCTCGCGCGGTTCGGCGAGCGCGTCACGTTCGTGAAGACCCCGTTCGGCGACGTCGTCGCGGCGCTCGCGGAGCTGGGGATGACCGAGGTGGACGGGCTCTGCGCCGACCTCGGCGTGAGCTCGCCGCAGCTCGACGACGCTGCGCGCGGCATGAGCTTCCGGCGCGAAGGGCCGCTCGACATGCGGATGGACGCGACCTCGGGCGAGACCGCGCTCGAGCTCATCGCGCGGCTGTCGGACGACGAGCTCGCCGACGTCATCTTCGACTACGGCGACGAGCGCCGGTCGCGCCGCATCGCGCGGAGCGTGAAGCGCGCGCTCTCGGACAACCAGCTCACGACCACGCTCGACCTCCGGAAGGCGATCGTGCGCGCGGTCGGTCCGGTGCGCGTCGGCGGCGTCGACCCCGCGACGCGCACGTTCCAGGCCCTCCGCATCGCGGTGAACAACGAGCTCGATCAGCTCGACGAGCTCCTCTCCGCGCTCCCCCGCATCGTGCGCCCCGGCGGCCGCGTCGCGATCCTGAGCTTCCACTCGCTCGAGGACCGCCTCGTGAAGCGCGCCTTCCAGGACCGCGAGAGCTGGGACGTGATCACGAAGAAGCCCGTCGTCGCGACGGAAGAAGAGAGCACCGCGAACCCCCGCGCCCGCAGCGCCAAGCTCCGCGCCGCCGTGCGCTCCGACGGCGGCGGCTCGCACGTGTCGGGGATGCGCTCCCGCGTGAGGTCGCGATGACCCGCGAGCGCGCGCGCATGTTCCTCATCCACTGGACGCTCGCCGTCGTCGCCGCCGCGTGCGCGTTCATCGTGCACCTCGCGATGCGTGGGCGCACCGTCGCGCTCGGCTACGAGCTCGGCAAGGCGCGGCAGGAGCAGGCCCGCCTCCGCGACGTGAAGCGCGTCCACGAGCTCGAGGCCGCGAGCTACAAGACGCCGGAGCGCGTCGAGATCGTCGCGCGCTCGCTCCTCGGCATGGAGCCGCCGGGCCCGGATCGCATCGTCCCGATCCACACGAAGGTCCCGCAGTAGCGCGATGAAGAACCTCGATCCCGCGCGCGCGAAGTGGATCCGAGCTCGGATGGGGATCCTGTGCGGCGCGATGGCGATCGGTCTCGGCGGCTTCGTCAACAGCGCGTACCGCGTCCAGGTCGAGGACCAACAGTCGTGGAAGGAGACGGCCGAGAACCAGCGTCAGCGCCGCCTCCACATCGAGCCGAAGCGCGGCGGCATCTACGATCGCAACGGCGCCGCGCTCGCCGCGAGCGTCGAAGTGCCGAGCATCAGCGGCGACGTCGTCGAGATGATCCGCGGCGTCGAAGGCCAGAACGCGCAGCAGCAGGCGCTCATCACGATCGCGCAGACGCTCGGCAAGACGCTCTCGATCGATCCGAGCGAGATCCACCAGAAGATCGTGACCCGCCGCCGCTTCGTGTGGCTCAAGCGCCGCGTCACGGCGGAGGAGGCGCAGGCGATCCGCGACCTCGGCGATCCGAGGAAGACGCCGAAGCCGATCAAGGGCCTCGCGGTGGAAGGGGAGGGCCGCCGCTACTACCCGGGGCGTGAGCTCGCCGGTCCGGTGCTCGGCTTCGTCGCGCCCGACGGCTTCGGCAAGGACGGCCTCGAGCTCTCCCTCGACGAGGAGCTCCGCGGCCGCGCCGAAGAGGTGCGCGGCCTCCGCGATCGCTCGGGCCGCCTCATCTTCTCGGAGGGCACGAACGACGTCGCGGCGATGGCGGGCCACGACATCACCCTCGCGCTCGACCAGGCGATCCAGCGCGTCGCCGAGCGCGAGCTCGACACCGCGTACCGCACCTACGAGACGAAGGGCGCGTCGCTCGTCGTCATGGATCCGACGAGCGGCGACATCCTCGCGCTCGCGTCGGTGCCCGGCTTCAACCCGAACGACTACGGCGAGGCGGACCCGGATTGGCGCCGCGACCGCGCGGTGACCGATCGCTTCGAGCCCGGCTCCGTCATGAAGGTCTTCACCGTCGCCGCCGCGCTCACGGCGGGAACGCTGAAGCCGACCGAGACGATCTACTGCGAGCGCGGCAACTACCAGCTCGGCAACGTCACGATCCACGACACGCACAACAACGAGAACCTCAGCGTGACGCAGGTCCTCGCGAAGAGCTCGAACATCGGCGCGCTCAAGATCGGCCTCGGCCTCGGCGAGCCCGGCCTCTACGGCGCGCTCCGCCGCTTCGGCTTCGGCGAGCCGACCGGGCTCCCGATCCCGGGCGAGGCCTCGGGCGTGCTCCGCCCCCGCGGCCGCCCGTGGTTCGAGGTCGAGACCGCGAACGCGAGCTTCGGTCAAGGCATCAGCGTCACCACGATCCAGCTCGCGACCGCGATGAGCGCGATCGCGAACGGCGGCAAGGTGATGGAGCCGATCCTCGTCCGCAAGATCACCGACGCGAAGGGCAACGTCGTGAAGGAGTGGGCCCCGCGCGTGCGCCGCGAGGCGGTGCCGGCCGGGATCGCGAAGACGGTGGCCGAGATGCTCACCGCCGTCGTCGAAGACGGAGGCACCGGGACGGAGGCCGCGATGCAGGGGTTCCGCGTCGCGGGCAAGACCGCCACCGCGCAGAAGGTCGACCCCGCGACCGGGAAGTACTCCGAGGATCACTACACCGCCTCGTTCGTCGGCTTCGTCCCCGCCGACAAACCGCGCCTCGTCGTCGCCGTCGTCCTCGACGATCCGACGATCGGCCGCTACGGCGGCGATCTCGCCGGCCCCGTCTTCCGCCGCGTCGCCGAGGCGAGCCTCCGCTACCTCGGCGTGCCGCCTTCGAACGCGAAGCCGGCGGTGAAACAAGTGAAGGGCAGCGACGCGGAGCCCGCGCTCATCGCGGCGAAGGCGGAGCCGCCGAAGCCCGAGCCGCCCGCGCCGCCGACGCCGGTCGGGCCCCCGCTCCCGAACAGCATCAAGGTCCCCGACGCCGCCGGGATGGGCGCGCGCGACGCGGTGCGCACGGTCGGCGCGCTCGGGCTCGTCCCGGTCGTGGAAGGGAGCGGCAAGCTCGTGAAGCAGGTGCCGTCCGCGGGCACGGCCGTTCCGAAGGGGACGAGCGTGCGGTTGGTGTTCGAGCCCTCGACGTGATTTCCTCCGTCGGGGTCGGGAATTGAGCTCGCACCGAGAGCACGAAGGGATGACGCTGGCGGAGCTCGCGCGGGAGATCCGCGGCGAGACCGAGGTCGTGGGCGACCGGGCGATC
Organism: Labilithrix sp.; assembly: GCA_019637155.1. Taxonomy (NCBI): domain Bacteria; kingdom Pseudomonadati; phylum Myxococcota; order Polyangiales; family Labilitrichaceae; genus Labilithrix; species Labilithrix sp. The sequence continues at coordinate 156,731 of JAHBWE010000022.1, forward strand.
CGCGTCACCGGCGTGCAGCACGACTCGCGCCACGTGGAGCCGGGCGACATGTTCGTCGTCCGCAGAGGCGCGAAGCACGACGGTCGCTCGTTCATCGACGCCGCGATCGAGCGCGGCGCGGTCGCGCTGCTCGCCGAGCGCGGCCTCGAGCTTCCAGCCGTGAAGCTCCCCGTCCTCCGCGTCGCGAACGTCGCCGATGGCATGGCGTTCGCGGCCGCCGCGGCGTACGGGCACCCCGCCTTCTCGCTCGACATCGTCGGCGTCACCGGCACGAACGGGAAGACGACGACGACGCACCTCGTCCGCGCCGCGATCGACGGCGCGAACGGCGCGCCGGTCACCGGCGTCGTCGGCACGGTCGGCCACACGTTCGCCGGCCGCACCGTCGCCGCGGCGCACACGACGCCGGAGTCCGACGAGCTCGCGCGCGTCCTCGCCGCGATGCGCCGCGAGGGCGCGACCGCGGTCGCGATGGAGGTCTCCTCGATCGCGCTCGTGCTCCGCCGCGTCGCCGCGGTTCGCTTCCGCGTCGCCGCCTTCACGAACCTCACCCAGGACCACCTCGACTTCCACGCCTCGATGGAGGAGTACGCCGCGGCGAAGATGGAGCTCTTCACGACGATGGCGCCCGGCCTCGCGGTCGTGAACGTCGACGATCCGTTCGGCGCGAAGATCGCGGCGGCGTGCAAGTGCAAGGTGCTGCGCGTCCGCACGCGGCCCGGCGCCTCGACCGATGCAGACGTGTACCCCGAGTCCGTCACGATGAGCGGCGACGGCATGCGGATCGCGCTTCGCGTCCCGGGCCCGATGTCCGGCCGCGTCGAGCTCGACACGCGGCTCGTCGGCGCGCACAACGTCGAGAACCTGCTCGTCGCGCTCGGCGTCGTCTCCGCGCTCGACCTCGACGTCGCGCAGGCGGCCGCCGCGCTCGCGTTCGAGACCGGCGCGCCGGGGCGCCTCGAGCGCTGCGACGGACCCGGCGACGACGTGATCGCCCTCGTCGACTACGCGCACACGCCCGACGCGCTCGCCCGCGCGATCGAGGCGGTGCGCCCCTCCGCGAAGCGCGTCGTCTGCGTCTTCGGCTGCGGCGGCGATCGCGATCCGACGAAGCGCGGTCCGATGGGCGTCGCCGCCGCGGCGGCGGACCTCGCGATCGTCACGAGCGACAACCCCCGCACCGAGGACCCCGCCGCGATCGCGGCTCCGGTCGAGGCCGGTGTCATGAGCGCGGGACGGAAGAAGCTCACGATCGCCGCTGCCGCCGCGGGCGAGGCCGGCTACCTCGTCGAGCTCGATCGGAAGAGCGCGATCGAGCTCGCGATCGGCCTCGCGCAGCCGGGCGACGTCGTGCTCGTCGCGGGCAAGGGGCACGAGGACTACCAGATCGTCGGCGCCGAGAAGCGGCCGTTCGACGATCGGACCGAAGCACGCCGTGCGCTCGAGCGGCGCCGGTCGAGGAAGGAAGCCTGAATGGCGACGCCGATCCCCACGAACCGCGCGAGCTTCGAGCTGCCCGACGTCGCGCTCGCGACGAACGGCAACATCCGCATCCACGGGCCGCGCCCGAAGGAGCCCGCGGTCGGCGTCGTGAGCGACACGCGCGCGGTCACGCCGAACAGCATCTTCTTCGCGCTCCGCGGCGAGACGCACGACGGCCACGACTTCCTCGCGAAGGCGGTCGACGGCGGCGCGTCGATCGTCGTCGTCGAGAGGGGCCGCGCCGGCGCGGTGCCGAACACGGTGAGCGTCGTCGAGGTCGAGGACACGCTCGTGGCGTGGGGCGCGCTCGCGGGCGCGTACTTGCAGCGCTGGCGCGCGGAGTCGATGGTCGGCCGTGTCGTCGCGATCACCGGCAGCGCCGGCAAGACGACGACGAAGGAGCTCACCGCCGCGCTCCTCGCCGAGATCGCGCCGACCCACTTCACCGCCGGGAACCTCAACAACCGCGTCGGCGTGCCGGCCGTCATCTTCGCGCTCGAGCCGCAGCATCGCTACTGCGTCCTCGAGATGGGGATGAGCCTCAAGGGCGAGCTCGACGCGATCTGCGCGTTCGCGCGCCCCGACGTCGCCGTCGTCGTGAACGTCGGCGTCGCGCACGCCGAGGGCGTGGGTGGGCGTGAAGGCGTGATGCGTGAGAAGGGCGCCGTGTACCGCGCGCTCGACAAGTACGGCGTCGCGATAGTCAACGCCGACGACGCGTTCGTGCGCCGCGCGGCCCGCTCCGCGCGCGTCCGCAAGGTCGAGACCTTCGGCCGCGGCGATCTCGGCGCGCCCGAACGTCCGCGCGGCTCGTTCGCGCCGCCGCCGATCTTCACGCACGAGCCATCGATGGCGCCGACGTCTCTTGTTCGAGAGGGCTCTGCCCTCTCGAGCTCTCCCGCCGGGGGCCGTCGCGCGAAGACGCGCTCCGCGCCCCCGGGCCCCCCGAGAGGGAGCGCCCGAGAGGAGGTCCGAGAGGAGGTCCGAGAGGAGGCGCCGATGTCGCTTCCGCCGATGTCGGTGCCGCCGGCGGAGATCCTCGCGAGCGCGCCGCCGCACTACCGCCTCGTCAAGCGCGTGCCGGAGGGCACCGGCTCGCGCGTCGTCATCACGTGCGCGGGCCGCGAGGTCGCGGTGCACCTCCCGGTCCCGGGCGAGGCGGCCGCGATCGATCTCACCGCCGCCCTCGCGGCGCAGGAGGCGGCGAGCCGCCAGCTACTCGACGCCGACGCGATCGAGCGCGCGCTCGGGCGGGTGTCGCTGAGCGGCCGCGGCGACGTGCGCACGATCCGTGACGACGTGCTCGTCATCGACGACACCTACAACGCGAACCCGTCGAGCATGCGCGCGGGGCTCGCCACCCTCGCGGAGATCGCGGGCGAGACGCGGCGCAAGGTGGCGGTCCTCGGCGAGATGAAGGAGCTCGGCGCGCTCGCGGAGGCGGAGCACGAGGCGCTGGGCGACGACATCGTGAACGCCGGCGTCGCGCTCGCGATCGGCTGCGGCGGCCTCATCGACCTCGCGCTCGAGCGCGCGGAGGCGCAGGGCGTCGAGGTCGTCCGCGCGAGCACGACGGAGGAGGCGGCGCGTGAGGCGGCGGCGCGCGTGAAGCCGGGCGACGCCGTCCTCGTGAAGGGCTCGCGGAGCGTGGGGGCGGAGAAGGTCGTCGCGGCGCTCGCATAAGGGCTATCGTCCGAGCATGCGCGGCGATCGCCTTCGTGACGTCCTCTCCTTCGCCGTCCTCGCCGGTTTCACGTCGATGCTCGCAGGCACGAGCAAATCGAAGAGCACGTCGCCGGAGCCCGCTCCGTCGGCCGCGGCCCTTCCGGCAGAGACGTCGATGACGGTCGAGAAGATGGCGACGCAACCCGACGTGTCGCTCGCCGCGGTGTCGGTCCTGGCGCGCTGCGCGACGGAGAAGACCCATCCCGCGTGCCGCCTGCTCAAGGACTTCGAGGCGGCGCCGACGTACACCGAGACGGCGGCGACGGTGCTGTGGTTCGGGGAGTCGATCGGCATCGGCGGCGCGGGCGACACGACGAAGGAGCCGCTCTTCGTGACGCTCGAGCTGAGCCCCTCCGGCCTCGCCGGCGCGGCGCGCGTGCTCCTCTACGACGACGCGGCGGAGCGGAAGGACGGCGACGCTCTGCTCGCGGCGGTGAAGCAGGGAAAGACGATCCCGACGAGCAAGGCGGCGAAGCTCATGCGCACGGCGCCGCCGGCGAACGGCCCGCTCAAGCTCGCGAAGACGAAGGGCCGCTCGCTCGCGTTCGTCGAGACGCCGCCGAAGGTCTACGTCAGGAAGAGCGGCGATCGCCTGCTCGTCCTCGAATACGATCCCGACTCATCGCTCGCGCACGACAGCAGGAGCCTCTCCGCCAAGGCCTGGATCGCGGAGGCGTGGCTGGTGCGCTGAGATCGAGGCGCCGAGCGCGTAGCCGCCGGCGATCGCGACGAGGTCGACGACGTCGAAGGTGCCGGGCGGCAGCTGCCAGAGCTGCCCGATCTCGGCGTACGCCGCGATCGTCGCGCCGGCCGCGAGCCAGAGCCGCGCGCGCCGCTCCGCGAGGCGACCGCGCCAGATCGATCCGATCGCCGCCCCGAACGCGAAGCCCCAACACGCATCCGAGCCGCTCGCGACGACGATCCGAGGCAGCGGCACCGCGCCGAGCGACGAGCGCAGCGCGCGCACGAGCGCGGCCGGCAACCACGTCACGAGCCGCACCTCCTCCGCGCGCCACACGACGTAGAGGATCGCCCCGACGACGAGCGGCATCACGACCAAGAGCGCGACGCGGCGCCGGATCAGAGCCCGCGCCCGCGGAGGACGGTACCGCCGATGAGATCCTGAGTGCCCAGGTCCGGGATCGTGCCCTCGGCGGCCGAGCAGCCAGCGAGGAGGTGGGTGAGAGCGACGGCGCGCATGCCCACCGAGTTGCAGCGTGCGTACCTGTGCCTACACTCAAAAAGTCCCGAAAAATGAGGATACCGGAGGCGAACGTGGTCTCTCGACGCCTCTCCCCGTGATCCAGGTGATCGCGATCGGCGGCGGCGCGGGACCACGGTACGACCCCTGCAGTCGAAGGGCGCGGGCATGCTTCGCTTCCTCGTCGTCCTCGCGCTGCTCCTCGTCGCGCCCGACGCGCTCGCGTTCTGTCGCACCACGAACGCGAGGTGCAAGGAGCCCGACTGCCCGACCGACGAGAACGGGTGCGTGACCGAGGGCAAGCCCGTCGCGTACCGCACGAGCCCGATCTCCTTCGCGTTCGCCGAGCGCGGCACGACGAAGCTGAACGAAGCGAAGGCGCGCGCGGCGGTGCGGGCCGCGTTCCAGAAATGGCAGAGCGTCTCGTGCGCGGGCGGCCAGACCTCGCTCTGGTTCAAGGAGCAGCCCGACATCCCGCCCGACGGGGACCTCGGCCTCGCCGCGTCCGACGACGACGACGGCCCCGAGTCCGGCACGCCGCCGTTCGGCATCTATTTTCGCGACACGTCGTGGGGCGACAACGATCCGAAGGCGCTCGCGCTGACGACGCTCGGCTACAAGGGCACGACGGTCGTGGCCGCGCGGATCGAGATCAACACGGCGGGGACGAGGTTCCGCTTCGACTCCGATCAAGAGTCGGAGGACAACGATTTCCAGGCCGTCATCACGCACGAGGTCGGGCACTACATCGGCATCGCGCACAGCCTCGAGCAGGACTCGCTGATGCACGCCGAGTACTGCCACTGGAAGGACCGCTGCGACCAGGGCGTTCGCTTGAAGCGCGCGCTCTCCGCCGACGATCGCCTCGCGGTATGCACCCTCTATCCGCCCATCACGCCGCGGCTCCCGCCGACCGACGAGCCCTACGCCGAGACGGCCGGGTGCTCCGCCGCGCCCGGCGCGAGGACGAGCTCGGCTGCGGCGCTCTTGCTCGTGGTCGCGGCCGGCGCCGCCCGCAAAAGGCGCACAAATCGCGCGGCGCGCTGAGGGACGAGCGCGGCCAAGTGCCGGAAACTTGGCAAAATCTCTCCGAGTCTGCAACGTGAGGGTCGATGCTTTACGAGCTCCTCTACCCCTTGCGCCATAGCGCGAGCTGGCTGGGGTGGCTCAACGTCCTCCGCTACGTCCCGTTCCGCGCGATCGCCGCGACGATGACGGCGATGTTCCTCTGCTTCTTCCTCTCGCCGTGGTTCATCCGCGAGCTGCAGCGGAAGCAGATCGGTCAGGTCGTCCGCGACGAGGGGCTCATCCCCGAGGCGCACCTCAAGAAACGGGGGACGCCGACGATGGGCGGCGCGCTCCTCCTGATGGCGGTGCTCGGGTCGACCGTGATGTGGTGCGACCTCCGGAACACGTTCGTCCTCGCCGCGACGACCGTGACGGCGGGGTACGGCGTCATCGGCTACCTCGACGACTACCTCAAGATCCGCATGAAGCACTCGAAGGGTCTGCCCGCGCGCGCGAAGCTCGTCGGGCAGTTCCTCGTCGCGGCCGCGGTCATGATCTACATCTTCAACGCGAAGGACCACGTCCCGTCGGACTGGTGGGAGATCCGGACGCGCCTCAGCATCCCGTTCGTCGCGTTCGCGAAGCACCCGATCTCGCTCCCGCTCTGGGCCTACATCGCGTTCGCGGTCCTCTGCGTCGTCGCGACGTCGAACGCGGTGAACTTCACCGACGGCCTCGACGGCCTCGCGATCGGTCCGGTCATCTTCAACGCCGGCACGTACCTCATCTGGGCTTATCTCTCCGGCGCCACGCTCGGCATCGCGGGCGTCGCGCAGCGCTTCGTCGTCGCGCGTTACCTCGATATTCCGGAGATCTCCTCCGCCGGCGAAATATCGATTTTCTGCGGCGCCCTGCTCGGCGCCGGCATCGGCTTCCTCTGGTACAACACGTATCCCGCGCAGGTCTTCATGGGCGACGTCGGCGCGCTCGCGCTCGGCGGCGGCCTCGGCACCTGCGCCGTATTCCTGAAGACCGAGCTCCTCTCGATCATCCTCGGCGGCGTCTTCTTCCTCGAGGGCCTCAGCGTCGTCACGCAGATCGTGAGCTTTCGGCTCACGGGCAAGCGCGTATTTTTGATGGCGCCGATTCACCATCATTACGAGAAGAAGGGCTGGCCCGAACCCAAGATCATCGTCCGATTCTGGATTATCTCCATCCTCCTCGCGCTCGTGAGCCTCGCGAGCTTGAAGCTCCGCTGATGAAGGGCAAACGCGTCGTCGTCGTCGGATTGGGGATCAGCGGCGTCGCCGCGTGCGAGATGCTCGTCGCGCGCGGCGCGCGGGTCGTCGGCACCGACGCGCGGACGGACATCGCCCCGATCGAAGGCGTCGAGCTGGTCCTCGGCGGTCACGACGGCGCGCGCCTCGAGGAGGCCGACCTCGTCGTCGTGTCCCCCGGCGTGCCGATGTTCCCCGCGCTCTCCGCGGCCGAGGCGAAGGGCGTGCGCATCTGGGGCGAGGTCGAGCTCGCGGTCCAGGCGCTCGCCGATCCGAAGCCGCCCGTCGTCGCGATCGGCGGAACGAACGGCAAGAGCACCACCACCTCCCTCGTCGGCGCGCTCCTCCGCCGCGCCGGCAAGCGCGTGTTCGTCGGCGGCAACCTCGGCGAGCCGCTCGCCGCGCACGCGGACGAGGCGTTCGACGTCGTCGTGCTGGAGGTCTCGAGCTTCCAGATGGAGCGCGTCGAGTCCTTCCGCCCGAAGGTGAGCGTGCTCCTCAACGTCACGCCCGATCACCTCGATCGCTACCCGAGCGAAGAGGCGTACGCCGGCGCGAAGGGCAACGCGTTCGTGCGGCAAACCGCGGACGATCTCGCGGTCGTCCCCGCCGGCGACGACGTCTGCCGCGCGCAGGCGAAGCGCGGCCGAGGCACGATCGTGACGTTTGGCCCCGGCGGCGACGTCGACGTGCGAAACGACGTGATCGTCGACGGCGAACATGCCTATCCACGATCGGCGATTGTCCTTCAGGGCGGTCATAATGCCTTGAACGTCGCGGCGGCGCTCGCGGCGATTCGGCCTTTCGGCGTGGACCCGCGCGTCGTCCGCGAGGTGCTCGCCGAGCACGCGGGCCTCGAGCACCGCATGGCCTTCGTGCGCTCGCGGCGCGGCGTGCGCTTCTACGACGACTCGAAGGGCACGAACGTCGGCGCCTCGGTGACGGCGATCCGCGGGGTGATGGAGGAGAAGGTCGTCCTCGTCGCCGGCGGCAAGGACAAGGGCGGCAGCTACGGGCCGCTCGCGGACGCGATGCGCGAGCGGGGCCGCGCCGCGGTCGTGATCGGCGAGGCGAAGGCGCTCCTCCGCGCGGCGCTGGCGGACGTCGTGCCGGTGCGCGAGGCGGCGACGATGGAGGAGGCGGTGAAGCTCGCCGCCGAGCTCGCGCAGGGCGGCGACGCGGTCCTCCTCTCGCCCGCGTGCTCCAGCTTCGACATGTTCCGCGACTACAAGGACCGCGGCGACGCCTTCGTCCGCGCGGTGATGGGGCTCCCGTGATCACGCTGATCAAGAACCGGCGCATCATGGCGCCCGTCGTGCAGCAGCTGTCGCTCGCGCTCGACGCGAAGCCGAACCAGGGCTCGCGCGACAAACCGGTCGACGTCGTGCTCGCCGCGATCGTCGTCGGGCTCATCGCCTTCGGCGTCGTCATGGTCTACAGCGCGTCGGCGGTGCAGGCGACGCTGCACATGCACGACCCGCAGTACTTCCTGAAGAAGCAGGCGGCGTACGCGGGGATGAGCCTCGTCATCCTCTTCGGCGTCGCGTCGATCGACTACCACCGCCTCTACAAGCTGACGTACCCGGTCCTCGGCGCGGTCGGCGTCCTCCTCTTGATGTGCGTCGTCGGCCTCGGTCACTCCGGCGGCGGCGCGACGCGCTGGCTCGCGCTCGGTCCGATCCACATCCAGCCCGCCGAGATGTCGAAGCTCGCGCTCGTGTGCTGGCTCTCGTACTCGCTCGCGAAGAAGGCCGACAAGGTGAAGTCCTTCACCGTCGGCTTCCTCCCGCACCTCCTCGTCGCCGGGCTCTACATGCTCCTCTGCATGAAGCAGCCCGACTTCGGATCGAGCGTCGTGCTCCTGCTCCTCACGTTCACGATGCTCTTCGTCGCCGGCGCGAAGGTCGGCTACCTGATGGGCGCCGGCATCCTCGGCGGCGTCTTCGCCGTCCTCTCCGTCATGTCGAAGCAGTACCGCCTCGCGCGGTACCTCGCGTGGCAGAACATGGACCAGCACCGCGCCGACCTCGCCTACCAGCCGTTCCAGTCCGTCATGGCCTTCGGCTCCGGCGGCACGTGGGGCGCCGGCGTCGGCAAAGGGCTCCAGACTCTCTATTTGCCCGAGGCGCACAACGACTTCATCGCCGCGATCATCGGAGAGGAGCTCGGGTTCGTCGGCATCCTCGGCCTCTGCATCGTCTTCCTCGCCCTCGTCGCGCGCGGCGTGCGCGCGGCCTATCGCGCGCCCGACGACTACGGCTCCTATTTGGCATTCGGCATCTCGACGATGTTCGGAGTCCAGGCGCTCGTGAACCTCTGCGTCGCGCTCGCGATCGTCCCGACGAAGGGCCTCGCGCTCCCGTTCCTCAGCTACGGCGGCTCCTCACTACTGGTCAATGCCGCCGCCGCCGGAATCCTCCTCAACGTGTCGCGCCAGGGCATGGCTCCGCCGAAGGACGAAGAGATCTACGAGCCCGCGCCGGAGGAAGAAGACGAGAGCGTCGCCGCCGCGCTCGCGGACGAGGGGAGCGCGTAGATGCCGCGCGCGATCCTGATCGCCGGCGGCGGGACGGGGGGCCACGTGTTCCCCGGGCTCGCGATCGCGCGGGCGCTCGGGAGGCTCGCCGACGTCGAGGTCGTGTTCGCGGGGACGCCGCGCGGGCTCGAGGCGAAGGTGATCCCGGAGGCGGGGTATCCGCTCGAGCTCCTCGACGTCCAGCCGATGAAGGGCGGCGGCCCCGAGCGCGCGATCCGCGGCGCGCTGATCGCGGCGCAGGCGACGCGGAAGGCGCGCGCCGTCGTCCGGCGGATCGATCCCGCCGCGGTGCTGAGCGTCGGCGGCTACGCCGCGGGCCCTGCCGCGCTCGCGTGCGTCGCGCAGCGGGTGCCGCTCGCGGTGCTGGAGCCGAACAGCACGCTCGGCCTCGCGAACCGGATCCTCGCGCCGTTCGCGAAGCGCGCGTACCTCGCGTGGGCGGAGACGGGCCGGCATTTCCGCGGCGACAAGGCGCGCGTCTACGGCGTCCCGCTCCGCCCCGGCTTCGAGCCGCGCGCGTACGCGCCCGCGTCGGGGCCGAAGCGCGTGCTCGTCCTCGGCGGCAGCCAGGGCGCGCTCGCGCTCAACGAGGTCGTGCCGAAGGCGCTCCTCGAGGTGGGCCGGACGATGCCGCTCGCGATCGTCCACCAGGCCGGGCGGGACCGCGAGGTCTCCGCGCGCGCGGCCTACGCCGGCGCGGACGGCGTCGAGATCGTCCCCTTCCTCGACGACGTCGCGCGGCGCATGGCGGACGCCGACCTCGTCATCGGACGCTCGGGCGCGAGCACGGTGGCGGAGCTCTCCGCGATCGGCCGCGCGTCGCTCCTCATCCCTTTCCCGTACGCGGCGGACGATCATCAGGCGAAGAACGCGCGGTCGCTCGCCGACGTCGGCGGCGCGCTCTCTCTCCGGCAGGAGGACGCGGACGCGGGGCGCCTCGCGCAGGAGATCGCGGAGCTCCTCGGCGACGACGCGCGGCGGACGCGGATGGCGGACGCCGCGCGGGGCCACGGGCGGCCGCGCGCGGCGGACGACATCGCCAGGGATTTGCTCTCTCTCGCCGGGATCGGATTGAAGGAGAGCGTGGCCGAGAAAGAGAGCTCCTGAATGTTCCGCGGTCGCATGCGTCATGCCCATTTCGTCGGGGTCGGCGGCATCGGAATGAGCGGCCTCGCCGAGATCCTCCGGACGATGGAGTTCGACGTCTCGGGCTCGGACATGAAGCCGAACGACATCACGCGGCGGCTCGAGTCGCTCGGCGTGCGCATCGACGTCGGCCACCGCGCGGAGAACGTCGAAGGCGCGGACGTCCTCGTCTATTCGAGCGCGATCAGGAACGACAACCCGGAGATCGTGCGCGCGCGGGAGCTCGAGATCCCGATCATCCCGCGCGCGGAGATGCTCGCCGAGCTGATGCGCGTGAAATACAACGTGCTCATCGCCGGCTCGCACGGAAAGACGACGACGACCTCGCTCGTCGCGACGGTGCTGCGTCACGCGGGGCTCGATCCCACCGTCGTCGTCGGCGGAAAGGTCAACGCGCTCGGCTCGAACGCGCGCCTCGGCGAGGGCGACCTCTTCGTCGCGGAGGCGGACGAGAGCGACGGCTCGTTCTTGAAGCTCACGCCCACGATCGGCGTCATCACGAACATCGACGCCGAGCACCTCGACCATTACGGATCGCACGAGAAGGTCAAAGAGGCATTCGTCGAGTTCGCGAACAAGATTCCCTTTTATGGATTGGCGGTCCTCTGCGTCGATCACCCGCACGTCCAGGCGATCCTGCCGCGCATCGCGCGCCGGCACGTGACCTACGGCGTCTCGCGCCAAGCCGATTATCGCGCCAGCAATCCCGTTTACGACGGCCTCCAGACGCACTTCGAAGTATCGCGCCGCGGCGAGACGCTCGGCTCGTTCACGGTGAAGATGCCGGGGGCGCACAACATCTTGAACGCGCTCTCCGTCGTCGCGGTCGCGGACGAGCTCGAGGTGCCGCTCGACGCGGTGCGGGAGGCGATCTCGAGCTTCCATGGCGTGCAGCGCCGCTTCACGATCGTGGCGCAGCCGAAGCTCGGCGACGGCGACGTCATGATCGTCGACGACTACGGCCACCACCCCGCCGAGATCGAGGCGACGCTCGACGCCGCGCAGCGCGGGTTCGATCGCCGCGTCGTCGTCGCGTTCCAGCCTCATCGCTACACGCGAACGCGCGACCTCTTCGAGGACTTCACGCGCTCCTTCAACAAGGCCGACCTCGTCCTCGTCACCGAGGTCTACCCCGCGGGCGAGAAGCCGATCCCGGGCGCGACGGGGCGCGAGCTCGCGGAGGCGATCCGCGCGCACGGGCACCACGCGGTGCGCTACGTCGCCGACAAGAACGACGTCGCGGGGGAGCTCGAGCGCGAGGTGAAGCCGGGCGACCTCGTCATCGCGCTCGGCGCCGGCGACATCAACGCGAGCGCGAAGAAGCTCGCCGCGAAGCTCGCAGGAGACGCGAAATGAGCACGCTCCGACCTCCCGGCGGCCCCGTCCGCAACGTGCGCCGCTCGTCGCCGCCGCCCCCGCCGTCGGAGGCCGCAGAGCCGTCAGACACGTTCGACCCGGCGCCCGGCGGCGTAGAGGCTCGCTCCGCCACGAGCGAGCCGGGAGCGCCCCGTCGCAGCGAGGCTCCAGGCGCCACGGTGTCGTCACGTCCGCCGAGCGCGGCGGTGTCGTCGCGTCCGCCTCGTCGCAGCGTCGCGCCGCCGAGCGCGGCGGTGTCGTCGCGTCCGCCCGCGCCGCGCCGGGCGTCGCGCGTCTTCGCGGCCCTGCGCGCGGTCCTCGGGGTGCTCATGGTCGTCGCGATCGGCTCCGGCGCGGTGTGGGGGGCGCGGAAGTACGTGCGGACGAGCCCGCGCTTCGCGGTGAACGAGATCGTCACCGCCGGCGGCAAGCGCCGCAGCGCCGAGGAGATCGCGCTCATCGCGGGGGTAGGGAAGGGGCAGAACGTCTTCACGATCGATCTCGAGCGCTCCCGCGCGCGACTGACGGCCGATCCGTGGATCGAGAGCGCCGAGGTCGGCCGCCAGCTCCCGGGCACGCTCACGATCCGCGTCGTCGAGCGCGAGGCGGCGGGGCTCGTCGCGATGCCGGAGGGGACGTACCTCGTCACGCGCGACGGCGCCGTCATCAAGCGGGTCGAGGCCGGCGATCCGCTCGACTTCCACGTCGTCACCGGCGTCGCGTTGAAGTCGCTCGTCGAGGATCGCGAAGGCGCCGTCCGCACCATCCGCCGCGCGCTCGATCTCGCGCTCGACTACGATCGCTCCCCCCTCGCGCAGCGCTCGCCGCTCGAGGAGGTCCACGTCGAAGCGACCGGCGACATGACGCTCATCGCCGGCAAGAGCGGCGTCGTCCTCAGGATGGGGAGCGGACCGTACAAGCGAAAGCTCGATCAAGCCGCCCGCATCGTCGGGGAGCTCGATCGCCGCGGCGCGAAGCCGGATACGATCATGCTCGACGACGAAGCGCGCCCCGACCGCGTCGTCGTCCGCATGAGATGAAGCGCGCGCTCTTCACCCTCCTCGTCTTCGTCGCGGTCGTCCTCGCGGACCGCGCCGCCGCGGCGTGCGTCGGGATCGGGAGGGCGGAGACCGCGGAGACGTGGCCGTTCCTCGCGACGGAGCAGGTGCTCGTCGTCTGGGACGCGGAGACCCAGACCGAGGACTTCATCCGCGAGGCCCGGTTCGAGCGCGCGAACCAGCGCTTCGGGTTCATCGTCCCCGTGCCGACGACGCCCGAGATCGCGCCGGTGCCGAAGCCGCCGTTCGCCGGCCTCACCTCTTCGTATCCCTGGCAAGATCCGAAGGCGATCCGGCGCGCACCTGGCGCGATGCGCGGGATCGGCGCGGAGCCGGCGCCGGCGCCGGCGCCGGTGGTCGTCCTCGCCGAGCAGCGGATCGGCGACTTCACCGCCTTCACGATCGCGACGACGGACGCGGGCGCGTTCGACAAGTGGCTCACCGAGAACGGCCTCGGCATGACGCCCGACGTCCGCGAGTGGCTCGACGTCTACGTGAAGCTGCGGTTCACGTTCGCCGCCTTCCGCTACGAAGCGCCCGCGACGGCCGCGCCCGGCATGACGAGCCAGACCGTGCGGATCCGGTTCAAGACACCGCACCCGTATTACCCGTACCGCGAGCCGCCCCTCGCGGCGGCGTCATCGAAGCGGCTGCTCTCCGGCTGGATCGTGACGCGCGACGCGATGAGGAACGTCGCGCCCGTCACGCGCGGCGAGACGCCGTTCACGCGCCCCTGGCGCTACGGCAACCCGTCGACGGTGACGCCCGCCGCGCTCGCGCGTGTGCTCGGCGACGATCTGGGGGCGCTCCTCCCGAAGGCCGACTCCCTCGTCGTGCAGCCGTTCCGCGACACGCGCGTGCAGCGCACCGGCATCGGCGACGTGCTGCTCGTTCCGCAGAAGGTCACCACGTTCGCCGCCGCCGACGTCGCGGCGCGCGAGTCGCTGCTCCCGGTCCTCGAGCCGCGGCTCCTCGCCGGACATGGTCCCTGGAGCGAGGTCGCTCCGCCACCGGCGCCCCCACCCGCCGCGCCACCGGCGGCCCCACCCGCCGCGCCGGCGGCGGCCGCGCCGCCGGCGAAGAGTGGATGCTCCACCGCCCCGGCGCGCTCCGTCGACGGCCTCGCGCTCCTCGCGCTCGCCGTCGCCGCCGTGCTCCGTCGACGTCGACGCCGCTTCGCGCTCGCCTTCCTCGGATTGCTCGCGTGCGATCGCTCCGCGCCGTCGCCGGCGGTGGACGCCGCGCCGATCGTCGCGCTCGAAACGAAGCCGCCCTCGCCCTCACCCGCGCCTTCTCCCTCTCCCTCTCCCTCTCCCGAGCGGGACGAGGCCCGAAAGCGCGCGCTCGCGATCCTCGCGGGAGAGACGCCGGAGGGCGCGATCTCGGAGCCGGCCCTCGGCGCGCCGGTCACGCCCGCCGCGGAGTCCGTCACGATTCACGCGTTCACGGTGACCAGCGGCGCCGCGCCACCCGCCGCCGAGCGCACGCTCGCCGGCCTGCGGCCGCGCATGCGCGAGTGCTATCGCAAGACGCTCGAGACGGAGACGGCCGCGAGAGGCGAGCTGAAGGTCGCGCTCGCGATCGGCCCCGACGGCGAGGTGCGATCGGCGGAGGTCGCGTCGAGCAGCGCGCCGGCCGAGCTGTCCTCGTGCATCGCGAAGCTGCTGCGGCGCGCGACCTTCGACGTGCCGAGCGGCGAGGCCTCGCTCGTCGTGCCGATCTCGTTTTCGCCGGGACCTTGACGAAGAAGCGCACGTTTCTTGGCCCGGTTCTGTAAGGCATGAGAACCGTTGAATCGTGAGCAACATCGGTTCGCAGGGTGAGATCGTCGTCGGTCTCGACATCGGCACCACGAAGGTGTGCGCCGTGGTCGGCGAGATCGCGGAGGACGGCATCACGATCCTCGGCGTCGGCGCCGTTCCGTGTCGCGGCCTCCGCAAGGGGATCGTCAGCAACATCGACTGGACGGTTCGATCGATCAAGGACGCGATCGAAGCCGCGCAGACGATGGCGGGGGTCGAGATCCGCACCGTCTACGCGGGGGTCGCCGGCAGCCACATCCGCTCGCAGTCCTCTGACGGCGTCGCCGCGATCGCGGGCGGCGAGGTCACCCGCGCCGACGTCGAGCGCGTGCTCGAAGGGGCGCGCGCGATCCCGGTCGACGCGGACCGCCAGATCCTCCACGTGTTGCCGCGCGAGTACATCGTCGACATCCAGGACGGCATCCGCGACCCGATCGGCATGAGCGGCGTGCGCCTCGGCGCGAAGGTGAACCTCGTCACCGCGGCGACCTCCTGCGTCCAGAACGTGATCCGCTGTGCCGAGCGCTGCGGCCTCGTCGTCGCGGACGTCGTGCTGGAGCCGCTCGCGAGCGCGGAGGCGGTGCTCTCCGACGACGAGCGCGAGATCGGCGCCGCGGTCGTCGACGTCGGCGGCGGAACGACCGACATCCTCTGCTACGTCGACGGCGGCATCGCCCACGCGAGCGTGGTGCCGGTCGGCGGCAACAACATCACGAACGACATCGCCGCGGGCCTCCGCACGCCGATGGCGGAGGCCGATCGCCTGAAGCGCCTCTACGGCTGCTCGCTCGGCCGGATGGTCTCGGACGACGAGGAGATCGAGGTGCCGGGCGTCGGCGGGCAGAAGCCGCGCCGCACCCCGCGCCGCGTGCTCTCGGACATCATCGAGCCGCGCGTCGAGGAGATCTTCGCGGTGGTGCGGAAGCGCATCGAAGACACGGGCCTGATCGAGCAGCTCTCGGCGGGCGTGGTCCTCACCGGCGGCGCGGTCCTCCTCGAGGGCACGCAGGAGCTGGCGGAGGAGGTCCTCGGGATGCCGGTCCGCATCGGCTTCCCGACCGGCGTGCGCGGCATCACGCAGCTCGTGCACGGCCCGCAGTACGCGACCGGCGTAGGCCTCGTCCGCTACGGCGCGCAAGCGATCACCGACGCGCACGCGCGCACGGTCGCGGCGCCGGCCCACTCCATGATGCGCATGGCCGCGGCTCAGCAGGCGAAGCGCGAAGCGAGCGTGGCCGCGACGGGAACGGAAGATGCGGCTCCGCCGAAGAGCTCGAAGCTCTGGGAGTGGCTGAAGGCCGCGTTCTGAGGGCTTGTCTTGTTCGAGAGGGCTCTGCCCTCTCGAGCTCTCCCGCCGGGGGTTCTTCGCGCGCGCTGCGCGCGCGCTGCGACGCCCCCGGACCCCCCGAGAGGGGGCTTTCTTGTTCGAGAGGGCTCTGCCCTCTCGAGCTCTCCCGCCGGGGGGTTCTTCGCGCGCGCTGCGCGCGCGCTGCGACGCCCCCGGACCCCCCGAGAGGGGGCTCGCGGGTGACATGGCGATCAGGGGCGGCGGGCGAGGGGGCCTGAAATTCGCGTGAATGATTGGGTGGCGCACGGCGTGCAGACGCGGGCGGTCATGATCCGCTCTGCGCTTGTTGTTGCTGTCTTTGCATCCATCACTGTCCTCTCCGCCGCTTGCGACGGCGATGACGTCATCGGCGGCACGAGCTGCACCGAAGCGGCGTGCAACGACGGCGTCCTGATCGACTTCGAGTACCGTGAGCCCGGCGCGTACGCGTTCGACGTCACCGTCGACGGCGTGACGACCACGTGCACCGCGACGCTCCCGCTGCCGCCTTCGGAGACGGACGATCCGTGCGCCGCGCAGGGCATCTACCTCACGCGGACGGGCGCGGCCCTCTCCGCGGACATGCACTCGCTCGGCGGCATCCGCCTCGCCTCGACCAGCGCGCAGAACGTCACGCTCGAGGTCAGGCGCGACGATCAGCCGATCGCCGACCGCACGTTCGCCGTGCAGTACAGCGTGACCCCGGGCCCCAACGGCCCCGACTGCGAGCCGAAGGAGTGCCGCCTCGCGCAGGTTTCGCTCGCGCCCGCGACGCAATGACGTGCGCCACGAAGTTGGCCACATCCTCCTACTTCGAGAAAAGTGCGCGTGAGGGTCAAAAGCGTCGATCACTTATTTGGCCCAGCTCCTCCGACTATGTGAAAGGTCAGTGCACGAGCGACGCGGCGGCCAAGAGGACGCCCGGCTCGCAAGCTTTGCGTGAGCGCCGGCCCATCGGCGCGTCACGCGACGGGAGGCACTGTCCATGTCGTTTTCCATCGAGTTCGCGGACGAGCAGACGGAGTACCAGGCGCGCATCAAGGTGATCGGCTGCGGCGGCTCCGGCGGCAATGCGGTCAACACGATGATCAACTTCGGCCTCGAAGGCGTGGAGTTCATCGTCGTCAACACCGACGCGCAGGCGCTCAACAACAACGCCGCTCCGACGCGCCTCAACATCGGCAACGCCGTGACGCGCGGCCTCGGCGCGGGCGCCGATCCGGAGCGCGGCCGCAAGGCGGCGATGGAAGATCACCAGCGCATCAAGGAGCTCATCGCCGGCGCCGACATGGTCTTCATCACCGCGGGCATGGGCGGCGGCACCGGCACCGGCGCGGCGCCCGTCATCGCGCAGCTCGCGCGGGAAGAGGGCGCGCTCACGGTCGGCGTCGTCACGAAGCCGTTCCTCTTCGAAGGACGCCAGCGCTCGCGGCGCGCGGAGCTCGGCCTCGCGCAGCTCGCGGAGACGGTCGACACGCTCATCACGATCCCGAACCAGAAGCTCCTCATGCTCGGCGAGGACGACCTCTCGTTCGTCGACGCGTTCCGCAAGGCGGACGAGGTGCTCTTCCAAGCGGTGAAGGGCATCAGCGACCTCATCACCCAGAACGGCATCGTCAACGTCGACTTCGCCGACGTGAAGACGGTGATGAGCAGCATGGGCCGCGCGCTCATGGGCACCGGCATCGCGAAGGGCCAGAACCGCGCCCGCCTCGCGGCGGAGATGGCGGTGTCGTCGCCGCTCCTCGACGACATCTCGGTCGACGGCGCGACGGGCGTGCTCATCAACATCGTCGGCGGCCCCGACCTCAAGATGCGCGAGATCCAGGAGGCCGCGTCGCTCGTGCAGGAGCAGGCGCACGAAGAAGCGAACATCATCTTCGGCGCGAGCATCGACGAGCAGCTCGGCGAGAACGTGAAGGTCACCGTCATCGCGACCGGCTTCGAGGAGCTCCAGAAGATGGCGTCGCTCGACTCGCACGCGCGCATCCAGATGCCGTCGCAGCAGCCGCAGATGCAGATGTCGTCCGCGCCGCAGCAGATGTCGGCTCCGCCCGCGCGCCACGCGCAGCACCTCTTCTCGAGCGCGCCGCCGTCGCGTCAGCCCGCCTCGGCGCCCGCGTACGCGCAGCGCCGCGCGATGAGCGCCGCGCCGGCGATGCAGCACCACCACGAGGCGCCGCAGCACCAGGAGGTGCAGCGCGTGCAGCCCACGAGCCAGCGCCTCCCCTCGCGCGATCGCTCCTCGAGCTTCCCCGCGTTCGACACCGACTGGGACGTCCCCGCCTTCCAGCGCAAAGGCCAGTAAAAAATAATTGGCCGCCCCGTTGACGGGCCCGAATACGGATTTAGAAAACCAGGCAGTCGAACAACAACATCGTTTTCGTCGACCCGCGCTCGTGCGAGCGCGGGCTTGGCGGGACAACCGCCGATCTTGCCCGTTTTTCGGGAAATAGCTCGGTCAAACCGGGGTCGGCTCTCTGAGCCGGCCCCTTTTTTTATCGCGAAAGGAGGTAATCATGCTGGCCAAGCTCGAGCGCTACATCAACCGTGCGGCCGACGTGCTCATCGATGCCTTCGAAGGCGTCGCGCGCGATCTCGACGATCTCGCGAAGCAGGCGAAGAAGCGACTCTCGCGAAAGCACCTCTCGTCTCCGTAGCTCCGTCTCCGTAGCTCCGGCGTCACGGCAGGACGAACGACTTACCGACGCGGACGGGGGCGCCGCCGAACGGTGGCACCTTCGCCTGCGTTCGAAATGCTTGCACGATGCACGCTCCCACCGTCGTGCCCGGATACGGGCCGGCGTCGACGACGGCGGAGCTCAGCGTTCCGGTCGCCGGCGCGAACGTGAGCGTCACGTGGCCGGGACCGGTCGGACCGTTCGCGCGCTTGCACTTCGCGACGTTGACCTTGCCGAGCGAGGCCGCGGCCGCGCCCTTGTCGAACGGCGGCCCGTTGAGGGTCGGCGCCGGCGCCGGTATGGCCGTCGGCATCGGTATGGCCGTCGGTGTCGGGGAGGCGAGCGGCGGCGGCTCGTCGTCGTCGTCGGCAGGCTCGGGCTCCAACGCCGGCTCCGGCTCGTGCCCGACCGGCGGTGGCGGCGGCGCTGTGCTCGCCGGCATCTTCGGGATCTCGAGCGCGGCGGTCGGCGGCGCCGGCGGTGGTGACGGCGTGCACGCGAACGCGATCGCCATGCCGGGGATGAGCACGCGTCGCACGGCGCCACGATATCAGCTCCGTGGAGGGAAGACCCCCAGTCGTGCGCTCGTACCAGTCGGCGCCCGCGGCGTGTGAGGTGCGAACGGAGGCCGCTCGCGCCGGAATTCGACGGTCGCGGCGGACGCGCGTCGACCCTTCGTGCGCGCGGATAGCGCAGGGCCGGAACGTCGCGTCGCGTCACTCACGAACGGAGACGCACGCGAGAGGTTTTCAGGGCAAAACCGCGTTGACGCTGATCGAGAGCGCAAGTACCGCGTCGCTTCAATGAAGCGCGCATCCCTCTCCCGGATCGGTCTTGCTCTCCTCTGCCTCGGCGTCGTCTACGGCTGCAACGCCGGTGACGCGCCGGAAGACGTCGCCGGCGACGGCGCGCCGATCACGGCGGGCGCGACCGACGTGCGGATCGTCGACGTGCCCGGCACGTCGATCCGCGTCGCGACGTGGAACGACGCCGGTCGTCCGTTCTTCTCGATCGACCTCGGGGCCGGCTTCCTCCCCGCGAAGGAGACCTCGTACGAGGTGCCGTTCCGCCAGCGGAGGGTGAACCCCGCCGCGGAGTCGAAGTCGACGCGCCCGCAGGGCACCGCGCTCCACCTCGTGCAGTTCATCTCGCAGCCGCTCGAGGCGTTCATCGCTCAGGTCCAGGCGGCGGGCGGTGAGGTCCACCAGTACGTGCACGGCAACGCGTACGTCGTCCGCGGCGACGCGGCGGCGATGGCGCGCATCGAGGCGCTCCCGTTCGTCCGCGCGGTGTCGACCCTCGACGAGAACGAGAAGATCGATCCGATGCTCCGCGCGGTCGAGTCGAAGGAGACGCCGATCGTCGTCCTCCTCGTCGACGGCAAGCGCGATCGCAAGGCGGTCGAGAGCCACATCACCGCGCTCGGCGGGACGATCGACGTGAGCGATCCGCTCGGCATCCTCATCGAGGCGCACGTGCCGCGCAAATCGGTCGAGATCCTCTCCGCGCTGCCGGAGGTCCTCTGGCTCGAGCAGGGCACGCAGATCGAGAACGACTACGACATCGCGAACCAGCAGGGCGGGCAGCAGTACCTCGAGTCGCTCGAGGACACGCGCCCGAACCTCCCCGGCTACACCGGCGTCGGCATCCGCGGTCACATCCTCGAGGGCATCACGCCGACGCACGGCGACTTCGTCGCGAACGGCTTCCGCCAGGCGCCGATCGCGGTCGACAACGGCAACTCCGACTCGCACGGCATGCAGACGTTCGGCATCGTGTTCGGCTCCGGCGCCGGCAACGCGCGCGCGCGCGGTCTCCTCCCGAACGGGCAGGGCTACTACACGCACAACAGCGCGGTGATGTCGGCGCCGCTCGGCGGCCGCTCCACGCTCGTCGGCAAGCTCGTCAACGAGCACAAGGTGATGTTCCAGACCGCCTCGTGGGGTCAGCCGACGAAGAAGGACTACGACGCGAAGTCCGCGGAGATGGACGCGCTCATCTTCCTCCACGACATCCCGATCACGCAGAGCCAGAGCAACACCGGCTCGCAGACGTCGCGCCCGCAGGCGTGGGCGAAGAACATCATCTCCGTCGGCGCGCTGAACCACTACGGCACGCTCACGATGGACGACGACAAGTGGAGCCGCAGCGGCAGCATCGGCCCCGCCACCGACGGCCGCATCAAGCCGGACGTCTGCTTCTATTACGACCGGACGATCACGACGACGACGAACGGCCAGTACTCGCAGAGCTTCGGCGGCACGTCGGGCGCGACGCCCACCGTCGCCGGTCACGTCGGCCTCGCGATCGAGCTCTGGACCAACGGCGTCTTCGGCAACCCGATCTCTCCGCGCGTCGACGGCGAGGACGTCGCGTCGTGGCGCTTCAGGAACCGCCCGCACGCGTCGACGACGAAGGCGCTCCTCGTCCACACCGCGACGCAGCACCAGTTCGAGGGCGAGAACCACGACCGCACGCGGACGCACCAGGGCTGGGGCATCCCGAACGTCGAGGAGATGTACAAGCGCCGCAACAACATGCTCGTCGTCAACGAGACCGACGTGCTCGCGCCGCTCCAGAAGAGCACGTACACCGTCGACGTCGCGGCAGGCGCGCCCGACCTCCGCGCCACGATGGTCTACAAGGACAAGGAGGCCACGGTCTTCACCGGCGTGCACCGCATCAACAACCTCGACCTCAAGGTCATCGCCCCGAACGGCACCGTGTACTGGGGCAACAACGGCCTCAAGGCCTCGATGTACTCGACGCCGGGCGGCGACCACAACGTCGTCGACACGGTCGAGAACATCATCATCAAGGATCCCGCCGCCGGCCGCTGGACCATCGAGGTCATCGCCGACGAGGTCAACGCCGACTCCCACCCGCAGACCCCCGCGCTCGACGCCGACTACGCGCTCGTCGTCTCTTACTGAGGTCGGGGCTCTGCCCCCGACGCCCCCGCCTCGGGGCCCGTGCTCGAGCTTGCTGCTTGAGAACGTCGGGCTTTGGGGCTTTGGGGTGGCCCCTGGCCTGGCCCTGGCCTGGCCCTGCCAGGGGTCGTCGCGCATATGTGCTGGAGATCGTGAGGTGTGGACGCGGGCACGGA